>DOTU01000256.1 GCA_003520965.1 Candidatus Zixiibacteriota bacterium | reverse complement strand
GCGAAGAATCTACAGCAGATATTAATGCCTTAAAGGCGCTCGCTTATACCAGGGGTCTGGGAAATATAAGTAGTGATTTTCTGGCGGCGAACTCTCAGGAAAATGCCCAGGACCCTCGGGCAGAGCTTCTCGCATCTCTTAAATTAGCCCAAAGCAGCCTACTCGATCCTGCCAGTCAAATGGCGGGTTTGAGATTTCCAATATCCCGTGCCGCCTATCTTCAATATGCTATCTACCACTCCACCGAAGCGAATCGGGCCGGGCTCACCCAATTTCTCATGGCCGAGATGGATACTTCGCGGTTGCATATGATATGGGAGAGCCGTGTTCTGCTCTCATTAGCTCTAACCAAACAGTTGGGGCAAGTCGAGGCATTCAGGCAGATGGGGAATTTCGGCGTTTCGGATTTATCGGTTAGCAATAACTCCCCTGAATGGCTGGCGATCTACGCCCGGGCTGGGCTATATGAGGGTTCGCAGCTTGGCCTTGTCTCGCAATTGATCTTTAATCTCAGTCAGCACTATCCGCATTTGATCGGATTATATGAAATGGCGCAAAGTTACAATCATATTTGCAAATACTTTTGAGGTTACCCATGAAATCTAACTTACGATTAACAAGAATAATCGCCGTGCTGGCGCTCGCTGCCATCGCCGCTCCCATTGCCATAGCCCAGTTCGGATCGGAGATGGTCTATTACGAGCTAAACAAGCCGAAACGTAACTTAGCTCCGTTGGATCTCGATGATATGCGCGTCATCAGGATGGATGAGATAATGTTCGATGCTCTTTATGGCTGGAACGAACGCGCTGAACCCGAGCCGCAGATGGCCCAGGGGATGCCCACTCTGCTTGCCGATAGCACCGGGGCGGTGGTAATACTGAAGAGCAACCTCCTCTGGCCTGATTCTACTCCGGTTACGGTCGACGATGTCATTTTCACTTTCAATATAAAAAAAGCGATACCCGGCGTTAAGGATAACCGCTATGGCCTGGAGCTTATCAAGGAGGTCAAACCGGGGGAAGCGCCGAACAGTATCGTTTTTAAATTTTCGCGAAAGCTTCAGTTTCCCGAAAGGCTTCTGACAAACCTGTTCATTTTGCCAAAGCGAAAACTCGCCGACGCCAAATCCCTGAGCGCCTACTCCGAAATGCCAATGGGCTCAGGCCCGTTTCAGCTTAAGGATATATCGATCGGTTCCAACTCGTATGCCCTGCAGCGGAATCAAAACTATGGTACCATTGCCCCGGGCAGGCCTTATTTTGATCGTCTAAAAATGACCTATTGGACAAGTAAAGCTATCTGGCCGGTTAATATTCTCCAGGGCGGCATAGTCCATGTCCTTCCCGATATGGAATACAACACCGAGTTGAGCACTACACCGCGCATCCGTTCCATCCCGGTCAGCACGAATAGCGTTCCGATGATTCTCTTTAACATGAAGGACCCGATCTTAAATAACATCTTCGTGCGGCAGGGGATGCAGAATCTAATTTCGAGAAATGAGATCGCCGTGACAATTTATATGCAGGATTCAGCTACTGTTCTCACCGGGCCTTATCCTGTGACAAGCTATTTCTATAATTACACTGTTCCGGCCTGGGATTACAACACTAACGAAGCCTACGATCTTTTTGAGAAATCCGGTCTGCTCACCTTCAAAGACGGCAAGGTAATCAGAAAGGACACGGGCAAACAGTGGACCGTAAATCTCATTACCTATATTACCACCGCTGGTGACGAGGAAAATCTGCACAAAGCGTTGGAATCGATCAACAAGTATTTTATCAGCGCCGGAATAAATTCCAGCATTGAATATAGATCTTCCGAGGGTTATCTCCGTGCTCTGCAAAGTGGGACCTTTCAACTGATTTATCTTAAGATCACTCTTGATGATTCGTTCAATATTGAGCCGTTCTTCTCCGCGGACGCCATAACCCGTCCCGGTGGACAGAATTTCGGGCAGTATTCAAATGTCAATGCCAACAAAGCATTCCGCGATCTAATTTTAACCCCCGTTCCTCAGAAACAAAGGGCGCTGGGGCTGGCTATCCATAAAATTCTACACGACGATCCGCCGGCAATGTTTCTCTGGAATCTGAATAAATACGCATATTGCCGAAGCGAATTGCAGCATGTGAATATTCACCCGTTTTACTTTTTCAGCACAATCGACAGGTGGAACGAAAAGACCGAGTAAATTGTAACGTTGTATAATGCCTCCTATTGCAAGAAAGGCTCTTCAGGCGATTCTCAAAACCCTGGCTGTGCCCGCGTTGGTCACTTTGATCGTGTGGTTGGCCTTTCAGCTCGTGGGCGGTGAAATCGTTCGCGCCTACGAAGGTCCGGGGATTGCCGAATGGCTGCGTCGAGTTTACACGTCGTTTGATTTCGGCCTGGCCGGGGAATGGACCACCAGCGGCCAGAGCCTGCTTCCATATCTATTCCAAGCGCTTGAGAAAACCGGCCTAATCGCCCTGACGGCTATTATTATTGCCACAGTTTTCAGTATCGCCTGGGCTTATCTAACCTGGAATAATCCTTATAATATTTTCATCCGGGGCGGATCAGTTATACTTCGCTTTGTATCCAGCTGGCCGATCTTGATGGGAGCAATTTTGGTGGCCGTTCTTATCAAGGGAAAAGCCATTGCCTCGTTAGCCATGCCGGCCCTGATTTTGAGCACTTGCGACAATAACCTGAACGATTTCAGGGATAACCTTTTAGATGAGATAAATGCCGTTCTCAAGTCCGATTATGCCGTTGCGGTAATGGGTCAAGGCAGAAGCTTCGTTAGAAACCTTCTACCTGAAATCAGCTGGAGGGTTGTCTCGTTTATTGCCTCACGCCTTCCGGCCATGATTTCCGGTATTATTATTCTCGAGCTATATTTTAATATTAACGGCATTTACGGTTTTTTGAAAATGTTTTATGAGACCAGAGATCTGAACGCAATTTTGGGGCTGACATTTCTGGCTTCGCTTTTTCTAACCGCCTGGAGTTCTATTTTCACCGTCATTCATTCTGTAATCGACCCCCGTCAAAGATGAGGCAGTCGCGCTTTGAATGATAACAAGAAAATATCGAGGATATTAGGTTATATCCCTCTAATCCTTTATTTGGCTGTGGTAGCGATAGCTTTTATCTGGCCGATGTTTGCCCAATCTACTCCTCAGGGAAACTTCTCGCTTCCGCAAGCTGCCGAAAAAGCCCCCAGTTTGCGGCACCCTCTGGGTCTGGATGATCTTGGCAGCGATGTGC
>DOTU01000121.1 GCA_003520965.1 Candidatus Zixiibacteriota bacterium | reverse complement strand
CAATCTTTATCATTCGCCAGGCTTTATCGGCACTGGACTCGGCCTCGACCCGGCAAAAATAAACACCTGACGCTATCCGGCTGCAATCCCAGGCATACTCGTTGGAGGTATGCGCCGCGCCGGAGAGCTTTACGTTGTGAACCTTCTCCCCCATCATATCGAAAATATCGATACTGACCTGGGAATCTTTATTGAGATAATACCTGATCGTGGTTGAATTTTTAGCCGGATTTGGATAGTTGAAAACGGAGTTTTCCGGCAGCTGGAAATCGGCGGTAACAACTGGTTTTTCGAAGACCAGCCCAAGATAATTGCTATTGTTTAAATCTCCGCCCGAAACGCTCCATGGAATGTCGCCGGGAGCATAAGTTGTGTCTATTCCCCAGGCTTTGACAAAACCGGAATTTTCCACGGTTATCAGGTCAACTCTATAATCGCCATTGAGATCGCCCAGCGCGCAAGCCCGCGAAATCCCAAATGAGCTTGGTAGCGGAAAGCCGGCCAACTTATCACCATGATAGTTGAATGCATAGATTGAACCTGCCGGAAGGCCAACGATAATATCGGGATTACCATCAGCATCGATATCACCCAAAACCGGAGGTGACTCGATCTCTCCGCGCAGATCGTAAAGGCGCAGATCGAGCGGGAAATTGTCAAGCATCGCGCCGTTGTAAGAAAGCGTATAGATTTTGGAATCTCCGGCTATGACAATCTCAGGGTAGCCATCGGAGTTGATATCGCCGAGGGCGGGATGCCCCAACAGGTCGGGTAGATCAACCGTCCATTTGATTATGCCATCGGAGCCAATCAGCTTTACAGCGTTAGCGCATACTAGCACAATCTCAGGCATGCCTCCGCCTCGAATAATATCTCCGGAAACAATATATTTGGCATCTTGATTGGGAACAGAAAATTGCTCAGTAAAATTAACGGTTCCGGAATCAGCCGTCATTCTGACAACAGATTCCGGTGTTCCGGTTTGGATAAAATCAATCACATTCTTTCCGGAGGTGGTATAAGCTGACGCTGAAATAAAGTTATTTTCGGTAGTATATAATACTGTATCGACCGGATGCAGATTAAGCAAATTAGAGTAGACAAGGTGGATCACGGAGTTGGTGAAAACCAAAATCTCATTGCCAATATGATCTAAAAAATCTACAGTAATTGGAGGCAGATTCCCGGCAGCCTCGAGCCGGTAAGGAAAACCAGGGATTTCATCAGCCCTGCCATTATCGTCATTATCAACAGCATTAACAGCATAAAGCGTCCCTGATTGCGTTAGAGTAATAATATCGGTTGAACTGTCACCATTTATATCGGCGGTTATGGGCCGTCCGATGATAGTGGAATCGCAATCGGTTATTACAGCTAACGGATATTTCAAAGTATCTTGAATATCATATCTGACCAGCCCAACCGAATCATAATTGGGAATAATTTTGGCGCCATCGAAACGCCAGGCCAGGATCTTATTACCGGCTGCCATCACAACTGAATTTGTTCCAAAAGCCCCAATACCGGCAATAATCGGATCTGACATCGCACCCGGCCGGCTCATCTGAGGCCAACCCGGAATGAGCCAGTCGTTATCGATATCGGCGGTCATGAAAGTATCCGAGCGCGTAACGCCGGTAATAAAAATATGGGAATCAGCTCCCAGGTTTGTTCGGGATGGAGGACGGGTAAATGGAGTAAACGATGATGCTCCGCCATTGCCATAGAAGAAATCGTTTTGGTCGCCATATCCGCGATAATAATTGCCACCGAAATCAACCACACCGTCGGCTTCAACCAGCGATAGAAAACGGCGATCCTTATTCCATTGAAGAGTATTTACCAGGAAGTTATTGTATCCTGACCGAGTGGTATCCTGGTAAGCGACATACTCATCGACATGCCAAATTAACATGCCGTTACCGGGGGCCAGGAGATCATATTCGCCATTGGCGATTAGCAGGCTGTTTTCGACATATCCCGGACCCAGGATAACGCCGGTCTGGTGATCGGCGATAAGAGCGGTTTGCGGATTTACCTGCTGACGATTTTCAATGAGGTAATATTCGAAATCGGTGATTGGGACTTTGACAATCTCGCTATCGGGGTAGTTAAGCACCGCGGCGCTGACCGTCTGGTCACTTCCACGCGTGATTACTCTGGGTATATCGAATCCAAGATAAGCACGAGACCAGGCATCGGGATAAACCGGAATTGTTCCGCCCACAGTTGAGTAGAGGCTATCGAACTCAACACCCACCGACATACCGTTATCATCCATAAGGGAGAAATCGCCGATCTGGGTCATAAAATTTGAGGTGTTATACAGATCGACTAAACCAAGCTGATGCCCAAACTCGTGAGCCATGACCGCATTGAGCGCGTTGATGCGGTTATCCTGGCTGACTGTCTCCGGCACCTGCAAGGCCTCACTAACAGCGTAGGCGCCGTTATCGACGGGAACAGGTGTACCCAATCTAAGAAAGCCGGTAAAGAAATCATCCGGCGTATTATTTATAAAAGCAATATTATTTTGTTGATCGGATCCAGCATGGAAGATGACTACGGCTTGATACTGTGAAAAGTCGATCTCCGGCGCGGCCGAATCGGCGAAAGTAATAGCATCGATTACGAAATGTCCAAGCCTGTCGCCAATTGAAGAATCGGCCCAGGGTCCACCGGAGCCGTAATAATTCATCTGCACCGGAAGCCTGAAAGAGAGGCTCTCCGACTGAGGATAAATATCCCAGCTGAGATCGAGTTTTTTATCGGAGACAAAATACCAGAAGCGACGCAGGGCCTCCATGTGAGAGCCAAAATAGGCGCTCGTATGCGGGGCGGGATCGATATAATGCCCCTCCTGCGCCACAAACTCATCGTAGGAGCGCATATCGAAGGCACCGTTGCCGGTTGTGTTGGGATCGTCAGGAATTTCAGGCTGGAACTCGACCTTCAGCACCAGCACCCGAATAGTATCCTCCATCACCGCCATCGCAAGCGGCAGGCCGCGCTTGGCAGTGGGCAGTGAATATAGCGATGGCCGTTGTAAGCCGAGAATATTCTTATCGGAAATATCAGATTTGAATTTCCGTTGCGTTTGGCTGATCTGATTTTCAGATGTAGTAACTTTCCGGCCACGTGGATAGAGCAAATCTTTCGGTGAAGCCAAACCTGGCAACAGAAATAACATCGCTGCCGGGAGTATAGTCCTGATTAAGCGGATTAACACTCGCTAAAACCCCGCATTCATTGAAAATCTTAGGGTATTCCCCAAGCGGTTTGTGTTTTCGTTGCTGGGAGGAATATAGGCGAAATCAAATCTGTAACTGGTATATTGCAGGGAGGCTCCCAGAGTAAAGTATTTCTGGACACCAATCTTGTCGTAAATATAACCGCCGCGCAAAGCTACATAGTTCGAATACCAGTATTCGAGACCGAGATGGGGAATGATCTCATTAATTTCGGTTTTGAAGCTATGGTTCAGATCTACCAGAAGTTTGGTAGCCTCGCCGATAACCGACAGTTTGTTAAACGGTGAATCGACAAGTTTATAGTTGAATCCGATCGCCAGTTTTCTGGGAAGCGGGTCCGCCTGATCGGCGTCAATGTACGAAATATCGGGGCCGACATTTGTGACCGTGGCGGCCAAAGTTAGTTTGCGGGTGATATCATAGATCACACCGCCGTCGAGAGCCACCGATGAACCAACGCCGCTTCCCCTCTCTCGCCCCGCACCGGCATCCGAGAGGTGCGAGTTGATATATCGCAGCGATATACCACCGTAGAGGTTATCCATAAGTTTGGTGCCGTAGGAAAGGGTCAACGCCATTTCATAGGTATAGAATCCGCCAAGGGCATCGCCGACCTCATTGGTCCTTTGCTGGTTTCCCAGAGAAAGAAAGGTTACACCGACTCCAAATGTTCCCCATTCTTTGGTTGGTAGGACAAAGGAAAAATATTCGTAGTAAATATCGCTCGCCAGAGCTACCAGATAGTTGGAGTGCATAAAGGTAATTTGCTTTTTAGGTGAGGCAAAGATATCTACCCTGTTGCCTGCTCCCACCCACATTTCTCCGGAATGCGAATAAATGTTGGAGACATGCGATCCCTGGAAATCGGAACCGTGCATGCGGGCCCATTTACCATTATCATATTCCACTACGCCCTGGTCGGTGGCGACAACGGTTGTTTTCGATGACAGCGGTTCGATCGCCTTAATACTAGTACCGAGGGCGTTGGCGTAAACCAGAACCTGCGCACCCTTGGGAAGATCGTCGGATGTCAGGCTGTTGTATTGCTTGATTAAAATCGATAGTTTTTCAATCTTAGTAGGGTTTCGATCAGGTATAAAGTAAGCGGCAACATTGGCGACCGTTGTGGCTGTATCGGCTTTATATATTTTATATCCGAAATGATAGAATCTTTCATTATCGAGATAATTAATGCCGGTAGTTGTGCCGATCCATACCCGCCCCTTTTGATCGACACCCAAAGCGGTGATATCACCTCTATATCCAAGGCGGTAGGGCAATTTAATGATTTGCCCTGCTGTGGCTGAGTCTCCAAGCCCACTGTTGGTACTTGAAATCTCGGCCATGATCTTCGTATAATCGACGGTTCCGAATTCACCATAGAAATTCTGAATCGATTTAACCAGAGTTTGGCCAACGCCCAACTGCTTATCGCGGGAGCTCTCCCATTTAAGTCCGTCGAAATGATAAAGCTCGCTACCGGTTGCCACCCAGACATTGCGATCGCCGTCAGCGGCGATGGCACTAACCCTCCCCTTAGGGGCGTTCTGATCGCTGGGATAGGAATTAAAGGCGCGACCGGTGAAGCTCATTATACCTTTGTCGGTTCCGATATACATTGTTCGCCGACCAGCCTTTTCGATGGCGGTAATATTATCAGAAAGCATCGAATCGGCGCCGGCTGTAAATGATGTCCATCTCATCTTTCCCGGTTCCAGGCGGAAAAATCCCGAATTTGATCCAACGAAAACATTTTCTTCATCCGAGCCAAGGCAATTGATGCTATCCGGCAGGATAAGATCATACGGAATCCAGATACTGCGATCACCCTTGGCAGCAATACCGCGATCAAATCCGAAAGCGATCTTATCGAGCTTTTCGGCTGAAGGAACGCTATCTGCCAGGGCGGCATTAATATCGGCGCGAATCAGGGCAATCCCCGCACTGTTAATGCGCAGTTCCAGCCAGGCCTTGTTTAGTTTCTCAAAACCGAATCCAATCTCCTCTTTGTATGAATATTTCTCAGGCAGGATTGCGAGGATACGGGTTTTGAGAGAATCGATCTCCTCGGGGGTTACCGTATTATTCTGTCGAGCGAGCTTATCGATATAGGGCGCAGCCGCATCTTCTTCAAGCCCGGTATAACGTACCAAAAGCGATTTGAGGGATGATCCGGCCTTGAGCTGCTGCTTGCTGCCCGTCATCCATCTGATACCATCCCATTTGGCCAGCTTATTGTTGACGAGACCCCAGATATCAAATTGACGGTAGTTATTCTCGGGCAGATTGTTTTTCACCAGGACGATTTCCTGTATGGCATCCTTCTCGCTGCCCTGGAAAGTTTTCCAAGCTCCAGTCAGAGGATAGCGTCCCAAACCTGCGGGGTTCCAGTGAACAGATGTGGCATCATCAGCGATCGATATAAATGCCTCTCCCATACCGGCCGCCCGCGCTCCGGGCGCAATTAGCAAGAACGGCACACCGGTGCGCCCCACCTGTGCCGAGGCTACACCGCTAAAAAGCAGGATCAGTATTACCGTCAGTCGTATGAGTCGATATTTTTCGATCTTGCTCAGCTTCATCTTTTCCTCCATATATTTGACCCCAAAAAACATATCTTTCATCCCTATCTGAGAATAACCAATTTGCCGGTTTTATCGTCCCGTTCACTGGAGCCATCGCCCCGACGTTTCTCGGCAATAACTTTATAAATATAAATTCCGTTAGCTATTTTATCACCATCGGCATCCAACAGATCCCAGAGTACCCGGTTGCAATCCATCCGAGTAAGGTCAGGTGAACTGATGTCGATTGTTTTTATCTTTTTTCCGGATTCGGTGAATATTTTGATGGTTACCTTGTCAACATTATCATTAAGACAATATTGAAATTCGGTCCCATCCATGCCTTTGCGAATCGGGTTTGGATAGTTCATTACGTCAGTTAATGTTAATTGATCGGTTGCGACCGCCTCCATTGTGCGGGTAACCAGCGTAGAATTGTTGAAATTATCCCATATCTTGAGCGAGATTTCGTGCTCCCCGACAGGAATGTCCGTGAGATTTATGTCGAGATTTCCGCTTTGATAATCACCCCGATTAAAACGGAAATTACTGGTCACATCCGCACCGTAAATACTGCCACCATCGATATTAACGACGATCCCATGTCCCAGTTGGCCGGTGATATTGATGCCGTGTTCATCATTTACCTCGGCGCTTAAGGTGAAACTCGATGGTACCATGGTTATGCCTTCGCTAAATGGCCGGCCGTCAACAAGTAGAGTGACGGTAGGTCCAATGCTATCCTGAACCGCTGAAATAGAGCCTGAGATGAATAGCGAGTCTTTGACACCAACGGCATCGTAGGCTCCATTCCCGGCGTAAGTGTAGATTCTGGCTCCGCGGCTGCCATAGGAGATATCTTTAGGAATAAAAAATCTGCTGGTGAAATGGCCCGCGGTCACATCAGCCGGGCCGTAAAAGATAGTTGCGCCGGGGGCGATGAATGACATTTGGCTGGGTAATGGGTTGTTCAAGCCATCTCGTAAGGTTACCTGTCTGATCACAGTGCCATCTTTGACCGTGATCCAAACGATGCCATTAAAATCGGTTTGAAGGCTGCCTTGATCGTTAGTAATATCCCCTGCCAGGCTATCGACCGAGAGGGCAACCAGTGTATCCGGGGCTGAAGTAATATTAATATCGTATTTCGGGAATTGAAGTATTTGAGCGGGATCGCCGAAAACCATATACAATCTATCGTTACTATCTATTTGATGACTGCGAAGATATTTAGCCATGTATAGAGCCATGCTCACGCCAATCGAGTCGTGATAAAGCACTTGATCGAAAAAGCCGTTATTTAAATAGCTATTGGGTGTAGCCCAGGAATCTCTGGTTGCGGAGACTACCGAAATCGCACCTCGCGATCTTCCGCGAATAAGTTCCTCAGCCATACATTCCACATTGGGAACATCGAACCGGCCAATTGAACAGGAAGCTGTAAATACCAGCGGTAATCTCTTTCCATTGGTTAATCTGGGGATATCCTCAATGCGCCTGAAAATATGTTCATCAGCCCAAAGATTGGCGCTGCCATGTCCTATCCAGTTAATAATTAAAGCACCCTGGTTCCAGGCACTAACAAGCGCATCTCTGGCCTCGGGCTTTTCGCCGTTAGGACCCATCAGGTATTCAATCATATAAATTTTATTGGTCTCAAACTTTGTGGGAATATGACCATTGGCGAGAATTTCAGCATAGTAACGGTGATCTTCCCCGGTCGTACCCGGATGCAGGTTATCATCGGCGACAAGAATCACCCTGTTTCTCCAGGGCCCGAGGTCAGGGTTGGAATCGTAATCGTCAATCTTCCCAACAATATCATCAGCTTCCTGAACGCTTCTGGCGCTGATCCGACCTATGGCCATATCAGGCAGGAGGTTGGCATCGGAATCGAGATATCCTTCGGCGCCGAAATAAATAAAGCACTCATCACCCATACTGCCCGTATTTTCGAATGGGGGTATATACTCGCGGAGATTATTGCCATGATAGTTACGATAATCGTAAGTACCGTCACCCAGTAAACAGGCAAAGCTTGGTGCGGGATCAGGCCAATTTTCATAAGCATATTTAAGAAAATCCCTGATCGCCACAACATCTACTAATCCATAAGAAAATTGATTATATATATCGGATATTTTAACTACCCGCGTTGCCAAGCCATAAGACTGCTGCCTATGATTAGCCAGAGTTACCGCCTGATCGTAGAAACCGTCGTAGGTGATAATGATCTCATCGGCGCGGTTTTGCGGACGGGAGACATCCCGGAGATTATCCATCTGATAAAGTGTTACCGCCCCCGGGCTTTTCAGCCTGTTGCGACTGGTCAGGCAATATCTTTTATGCGAAGTTGCCGAAAGGGTATCGATAAAGCTTAAATTGGAGCCGTTTAATGTGCCTGTTAATTCAACAGGATTGTTTCTGTCTCCGATATCAAACAGGTAGAATGGGGATATTACCTGGCTTAAGTTATATTGAATCGTCCCGAATGTATCCGGTTGAGAAAATGTTATGGCGCCATCGATAACTTTGAGCCAACGCTGATAGTCGACATCCACATAATCCAGGATCATATCGACAGTCGAGTTGATCTGAAAACTGTTGGCTCCATCCGCAAGCAATGAGGAGTGAAAGGTTGTGTAGGGTTGATAGGTTGCTCCATTGAGCGATTGCCCGCCGTTAATGCTTAGAGTCGGAATAACGTATTGGTCGTGCTTGATGATTATTGCAGCCTCAGTGCCGGGCACATGATCGTAAAGCTGCGCTGCTGTCGAAAATGATTGGCCTTTTCCCCAAAACCATTCAAATATGCTCTCATCTTCCGCAGGGATAGCCTCAGTTTCCTGTTCTTTATGAAAAACTGCTTTATAGCTGTCCACAGAGACATCAACCGGTCCTCCCGGCGCATCTGTAGAAATAATCCGTCGCGGCGGGCCCTGGAAATTGCCAGCGGTGGTTAGCCAGTAGACATTTTTATCGGTATAGTGGTTTTTATAGCGCATGAATCTATGGAACTGGGTGGAGTATTGCCAGCTATCGACCGCGTCAGCATAGAAAACTATAAGATCGCCGTTATCAAAACTGCCATCCTCGCCGCCAATGATCTTTATTGGAATTTCTGTTAATTGGGGTCGAGGATTGCCATTGGGCACCGGAAGCTCAACTCCGCCGCCGTAGAAAAGCCGGATTTGCGATGGATCTATATCCAAAGGGTTGACACCGGCCATGCTGAATTGTGTCCAGCCGAAACCATAAATACCATCGGCTGAAAGTTCGATTCTAATCCAAATTGATGATGAATCAAACGGAGTGGAACTG
>DOTU01000287.1 GCA_003520965.1 Candidatus Zixiibacteriota bacterium | reverse complement strand
CTAAACCAAAATTTATCTCGGTTGCCGATTACGAGGCAGGAGTCGACGATGTCATGCGAACTCTGGCCGGACAGCTTAAGGCCAAAGGGAAAAAACCTTATATAATTCCAGAGGGCGGCTCAGATCCATTAGGCGCCTGGGGATATATCAAGGCAATCGATGAGATAAAAAAACAGTGCGAGAGCTCAAAAGTTAAAATCGATACTATCGTCACCGCTGTTGGTTCCGGTGGCACTTACGCCGGCCTCTATCTGGGAAGCAAAATAAGTGGTTGGAATATCGATATCCTGGGCTTTGCCGTCTGCCGCGATAGCCTTTATTTCCAGAAAAAGGTATTTGATATTTGCCTTGCCGTTGAAAGCGAACTGGCGACCGATCTCAAACTCGATCCGGCGGAGATAAATATCGATGACGGGTTTATTGGGCCGGGATATGCCAAAATCGGTCCGGTTGAAACTCGCTTTATCCGTGATGTGGCCGAAAATTCCGGAATGGTGCTTGATCCCGCTTATACTTCGAAAGCATTATTGGGGCTTTTCACTCGTATAAGCGAGGGAAAATATAAACCCGGTTCGAATATTCTTTTTATCCACACCGGCGGCTCGTGGGGCCTCTTGACTTCGGGTAAGAAGCTGTTCACCGCCTGAAAACTATTCTTATTCCAATATCTAATTAACTACGGGCGCTGAAATCTTAGCGGCCAGTTGGCCGGCGAGTTCAGTAATTTTCTGAATTTCCTCGTCGTGTGGAGGGCCATAAGAATCAACCGCGCCGACAAATTCTATCTTGGCGTTTTCGAAAAACTCCTGCGCCTGCTTGAGCGCTCCCTTTCCCCAGCCGTAAGAACAGATTGCCGCGCCAAATTTCACCGGTGGCTTTAAAAGCTTTATCAAATTTAAGGTATTGTTCATATAAGGATGCAACCCTGAAAAAAGAGTAGGAGAGCCAACCACAAGCGCCGGGGAATCAACCAAATCCTCGGCTAATTGCCCCATATCAAACGAGGCCAGATTGTAAAGTTTTGGGTTTATGCCTTCCTTGGCCAACGCCTCCGCCATGCAGTTGGCCATTTGCTCCGTTGCGCCCCAGGTTGTGACATACACAATTACCGCTTTTCGCAGAGTTTCGCCCGCTACCCAACTCCGGTAGGCGTCAATTATGCGCGACGGATTCCGGTAAACCGGGCCGTGGCTGGGAGCGATAGTTGTAATCTCTAAAGCGGCTACTTTATCCAACCCCTTTTTACAGAATGGACGAAGCGGCATCATAATTTCCGCGAAGTATCCCTTAGCCAGCGAGATTATATCGGGAATATCGTCATCGTAAGTGCCATCGGGGGCGTGAGCGCCAAAAAAGTCGCAGGAGAATAAAACCTTATTTTCTTCAAGATAGGTAAACATCGTCTCCGGCCAGTGTAGCCAGGGGCTTTCGATAAAACGAAGCTTCTTGCCGCCAAGCTCGATTGTATCACCATCCTTAATCGTCTTTATTCTCTCCGCTGGTACTCCGCTATAACGGGCCGCCATTGGAGCGCCTTTCTCGGTGGTATAAAGGGTTGCCCGGCTCTCCCGTACAACAGCTCCTAATGCAGTGGAGTGGTCCGGCTCGGCATGATTCATAACGACATAATCGAGTTTCGATAAATCAGTTAACGATGATATCTTATCTAATAGCTCTTGTTCAAAGCCCGGCCCCACGGAATCGATAAGGGCGGTCTTTTCGGCTCCCTTAACCAGATAGGAGTTGAAAGTTGTCCCTCTGGGAAGTGGTACTAAGGCATCGAATAACCGGCGGTTACGGTCTTTGGCCCCGACCGCATAAACGCCGTTAGATATCTCGGGTGTGTTGTATTTTATCATATCCCATCCCTCATAATATTTTATTGAAATTTATCATTGAATTGTATATTATGGAACTTGCAGCAATTGCGCCACAACTTTAAGCGTTTTTTTTAAATCTTCAAATAACCGCCGACCGATACTGCGGCGTTAATGAAATATGCGTAAGTTATATTACGGGCAACTGTGTGATCTTCAATAAAATGATGGGGACTGTAAAATATCAATTTCAGGTGATACGTTTCAATTGGTTTTAGTTTCATATTCACACAAAAACCCAAGACAAAGGAGAAGAAGAGATGAAACGATTGGTTATGCTACTGCTGGCGCTGATTGTGGCATTTTCAATCGCGCAGGCGCAAGTTGATACGCTCACCATTCTGCATATCAATGATACTCATTCACATCTGCTGCCCTACGGACCCAAAGATTCCGGGGGTAACCCGACACTGGGAGGTATGGCCCGCCTGGCTACGCTGGTGGGTATGACCCGATTGAGCGAACCCAATGTCATGCTGTTTCACTCGGGCGATCTTTTCGTGGGAGATTTCATGTTTCAAGAGTATCTCGGGGTGGCTGAGCTTGGGATTATGAAGGCTTTGCAATATGACGCGCTGGAGCTTGGAAATCACGAGTTCGACCTTTATCCGTCAACACTCAAATATGTTCTGAGCCAGGCGGCGTTCCCTGACGAGGGATTCCCGGTTCTTTGTGCCAATCTCGACATGACCAACGATCCCCAAATGCCTTATTTCGTAAAGCCTTATATAATCAAAGAGGTTGGCGATTTGAAGATCGGCATTTTTGGGCTGGCTACAGAATTAACCAATCAGATATCAAATATCGCGCTTTTAAGTATGCTGCCTCCGATTTCCGAGGCACCAAGGTGGATCGATTCGCTTCGTATCGGCCACGAATGCGACATGGTGATACTCCTTTCTCATCTCGGAGTCTTCGAAGACCAGGCGCTGGCCTCGACCGTTGGCGGGATCGATATCATTCTTGGAGGTCACAGCCACACCCTGCTTCCTCAACCGATTCAAATCGGAAACACGCTGATCGTTCAAGCCGGCGAATTTGCCGAGCATCTCGGTAAGCTGCAGGTAATTGAGCAGAACGGCGCTATCCAAAGTTGGAACTATAACATGCTGGATATCAACAGTTCGGTTCCCGCCGAGCCGACCCTGACTGCCATGCTCAATACTCTTGCGGCGGGGATTGAGGCCGACCCCCGATTCGGCCCGGTTTATACGCAGACAATTGCCCAGGCCGCAACAAACATCTGGAAACCATTGGGCGAGGGGCTTGTCAAAGACAACGCTTTAGGTAATTTGGTGGCCGATGCCATGCGGGATGCGACTGGCGCTCAAATTGCTATACAACCTGAGGGATTTATCTCGCAAACAATCTATGCCGGGGCCGTGACCGGTGATGATATTTTCCAGGCGGTGCCCTACGGATTCGATCAACAAACAGGATTGGGACTCAAGCTGGTCACCTTCCAAACCGATGGAATGTCCTTAATTAGGGGGCTCGAATTTGCCGCGTACAATATGCCCTATCTTGAGGATTTTTTCCTGCACGG
>DOTU01000211.1 GCA_003520965.1 Candidatus Zixiibacteriota bacterium | reverse complement strand
TCGGTGGAAGCTATCGATTCGTTTCCGGCGTCGAGTCATTCGGCCTGACCAACAGCGATATCGCCGGCCCCGCAGCCTCATTAACTTTGAGGTTCGGGAATTTCTAAATTATTGGGTGTTTTTATATATTACGGCGGAGGTCGTCTCCGCCGTTTTTGTTTCTCGCAAAAACAGGCTGCTATTCTTATTTCGATTGCGTAGGGGCACGATTCATCGTGCCCATCATTGTATTAAAAAACTTTGAAGGCGCGGCAGCCGTCCTCGACTGCCCATTCTTAGTCCCCAAAATTCCTGTTCCCATTTCCCGCCCAAATTCGTATCCTTATAATGACCATGACTGACGAATTCCGGATATCGGTGGAACTGACCAGAGGCGAGATAGCTGCCTATAATTTTCATCATATCCGCTGGCTTTTAAGGCTCGACGGCGTGGGCTTTTGTTTGCTTCTGATAGCAGCCTACTTTTCGTTCACCAGCCCGGACGCGGGCGTCAGAAACACATTAAATATACTTGTTTTCTGGGGTGTTCTATTATTGGCAACCGGGTTGTCGCAGCCATTCATTCTATTTTTGCAGATTTATATATTCAAAAGCCCCGCGGTTGCCATCCAGATGCTGCCCAAAACCTATTCATTCAGTGACTCAGGTATTCATATCGACACCAATGAGCGAGGCGTCACTACTCCCTGGTCCAGGGTTGTTGAAATTAAAGATATCGACCGCCTGTTATTAATATACACCAGCCCCAAATTAGCTTACATAATTCCCAAGCGATATTTCCCGTCTTCCGAGGAGCAGGCCAGATTCATCGCCCTCCTTTTGGGACGAATAAAATCCGCGGCATAAAAAAAGGCCGCTCGGTTTGGCGGCCTATAACTTACTAATATCTGGCCCGTTTAGAAAACGTATCGAACGCCCAGATATCCATTCATGATATTCTTATCGGCTTCTTTGGCATTTATCAGGGCCACATATCGCCCTTCTATGAAAGCATATACATGCTGATTAAATTGCGCTTCCAAACCAAGCCCGCCCGATAAATGACCTAAAGAATGCTGGCTTTTCGATTTTAAATTTACCGTTCCGTTATCGCTTTCTTCCCACTTAAAGTTGAGAAAATAACCACCTATTCCTGCAATCATATAAGCGGAGAAAGCGTTGCTGAAATCGACTGCGCGAAACTTTTCGAATATGCCCACGCTCAGGCCGGAATAATGACGCTCGCGCAATTTGTAAGTAGCCGGGATTACCCCAAAGGCGCTAGTTAAAATAGTATCGCCGCTCTTGTTATATTTTTTACTCCATTTATCGACATCGAATTGGGTGGTAAACCGCGAATCGGGATTTCCAAATGTTACCAGTAGACCACCGCCCAGCGTGTTCGAGTAATCCTTCCCCGGCATGACACCGGCGAATTTCACGCCAACCCCACAATGCCAATAATCGGCTCCAGCCGCATATCCGGACGCCATCAGTATCATAACAGCAACAATAAAGATTTTCCTCATCACTCTCTCCTTTTACCGCAGTCTATTCTCGCCGCGCCTAATATAGTCTGCCCTGTTTAAAAGGGCAAGGAAACTAATCGCTTTTTTCTCGGTCCCGAAATCAACCCCGTCCAAACATATAAAACCGGGGGCTGGTTGTCAATATTGGCATTCCTATTTTATTTCCTTTCGAGCCAGCTTGTCTTTTCTTATCAACTTCCTGAAAAATAACTTCCAGACCCCCCAAACCGCCTCCTTAACGATTCCGGATGACATTTTAGATGTGCCCGCCCGTCGGTCTATAAACAGAATTGGTATTTCCTTTATTTTAAACCCGCCGCGCCAGACGAAAAAATTCATCTCGATCTGGAAACTGTAGCCGTTCGATTTAACCCTTTTTAAATCCAGCCATTCTAATACCTCGCGCCGAAAGCATTTGAAGCCACCGGTCGGGTCCATAATTGGCATCCCGGTGATAATCCGCACATATTTTGAGGCAAAGTATGATAGCAAGAGACGCGAGATCGGCCAGTTGACGATCGAGATACCATTGGAGTACCGCGACCCGATGACCAGATCGAAATCTTGGATAGTCTCGCGAAAATTACTTAAATATTTGGGATCATGCGAAAAATCCGCATCCATTTCCATGAAATATCCGATTTGAGGCATTGTCAGCCCATAAGTAAAGCCGTCCACGTAGGCTGTGCCCAAACCCAGCTTACCGGCCCTCTTGAGTATATGCAGGCGCGGCTCGCTTTTCATTAATCCCTCCACAATGGCCGCTGTGCCATCCGGGGAATTATCGTCGATTATCAGGATTTCAATATCGTTTCCCTGAGAGAGAACTTCCCTGATAATGTGCTCAACGTTTTCTCTTTCGTTAAATGTCGGGATACAAACCAGGATATTTTTCATCGGACCCTCGGAGATAATAGATATACGATTCCTCCCAAGGCTACCAGGCTCCAGTAGCTGATGAGACGGTCGGTCATCGTTATTGCGGCGGCGAGGCCGGTCGACATATTGGTGGCGGATAATAGCTTTAGCATTAAAAGTTCAACCAATCCCAGTCCCGCCGGTGATAAAGGAATTGACATAAGTATCAGCGACGCCTGCGAGATAAAAAGAGCCATTAGAAATCCCGATTTGACACCGAACGCCAGGAAAACCAAATAAAGCCGCAATGCTTCGCTTAACCAGATTAATGCGGTCAGACAGGTGATTTTCGGAAGTAGCGCTGGCCATTTGAATATGCCCGTTGAAAATTGCTCAACCTTGCCTCGCCAGCGCTCCGGTATCTTCTTTGATATGGTTGGCAGGAAAAAAATCGCCGCTATGAAAACCGCTACCAGTCCAACGATAGCCATCAGACCCCATAACAAATAACGTCCCTCATTAACATCTTTTAGGATCGCCCAGAAGTATGAACCCGAAAGCACTAAAAGGACCGCGGTAACAGCCAGGTCGAGGACTCGCTCGGAAAAAATCACGCCCAGGGATAACGAAATGGAAACGCTCTTATTTTTTTTAAGGAGATAAGCCCGATAAATATCGCCGATTCTGGCCGGCAGGATTGCGTTGGCAAACCAGGATAGAAAGTAGTAATGCGAAAGAGTCAGAGAGCTCATCCGCACTCCAGATGGCTTAAGCAGACTGCCCCAGCGAAATCCCCTTAAGGGAAGCGACGAGTAAAACACGACCGTCGCCAGAATTAATAGAAGAATATTGGCCGTGGCCATATTATGCAGCGCTTCTTTGAAATTAAAATTTCTTAAGAAAAGCAAGATAACCAGGCCCGCAATCGCAAACCCCAATAGAGTGCGCAGCTTGAACAGATTATCTTTAAGTCCGACAGCTTTTCCGGCTACGGTTTCGGTCACGCTCTTACCCTTCTTGCCCTAATATACAACCTCCTGCCAATAATTTGCAACATCAGAAGAACGATTATAGGTTGGAGTTTTATAAAGCAGAGCCCTTGAACGAGCAGCGAGACCCAACTCATTGAAGTTGGCATACGTCCTCGTATGCCAACCTAATAATTGCTGGAGAATGCCCTATAAATAAAATAGGAATATATATGTGCCGTCGGGTGCCCCCACCCGACGGCTCTTATTTGAAGAGAATCGCCGGTAAATCAGGTGGCGCAATCAAACAAGGGCGTATTCTTGAGATGCCCCTTTGAAAGCCCCGCCTTTTAACTTATATTAGGCAAATGCTACAACTTGGAATATTAGGTTTACCCCTTTCGGGCAAGACCACCGTTTTTAACGCCCTCTCCGGTTCTCATGCCGCCGTGGGTGATTACTCCACTGCCAAATCGGTTAATCTGGCTGTGGTTAAGGTCCCCGACCCTCGTCTGGATCGCCTGGTCGAGATTTTCCAGCCCAAAAAGATTACTCAAACTGAAATCGAGTATGTCGATATCGCCGGCCTCACCCGCGACGCCTCCGCCTCCGATCGCAAGAAAGAGGCGGCCTATGTGCACTCACTTCGCCAGACAGATGCCCTTTTACAGGTGGTGCGTTGCTTCGAAAATCCCAATGTGCCGCATCCCGATGGCTCAATTGATCCTAAAAGAGATATCAACGAGGTTGATTCTGAGCTTATCCTCTCCGATCTTATAGTCGTTGAAAACAGAATCTCCAAACTTGATCATCTTATCAAAGTTACGCATAAGGATCAGGACGAGGCCCATTTGAAAATTTTGATGCGCTGCAAAGGAGCCCTGGAAGAGGGAATTCCCTTGCGTGCCATCGATTTCACATCCGATGAGAAAAAGGCAATTGGCGGTTACCGATTTTTAAGCCAGAAACCGATGCTTTACCTGCTCAATCTCGATGAAAAACAATGTGCCGATGGCGAGCGCTGGGAGGAGGACTTCTCCTTCGTAACGAAAACCTCGCAAACCTCCCTGGCTCATATTTGCGCTCTTCTGCAAATGGAAATCGCCGGGCTTGACCAGGCCGACCGCGCTGAATTTATGAAAGATTTGGGCTTAAAAGAACTGGCTTCTGATACCATCATTAAAAAATCTTTCGATCTTTTGGGTCTCATTGTCTTTCTAACCGGCGGCGCCCCCGAGGTCCATTCCTGGCCGATTTATCGGGGCATCACCGCCCAGGCCGCGGCAGGGGAAATCCATACCGATATCCAAAAAGGGTTTATCAAAGCCGAGGTGGTCTCTTATGCCGATCTCGACCGGCTGGGAAGCTGGGCCAAAGCCCGTGACGAGGGCAAGCTTCATCTTCATGGCAAAGAATATATCGTGCAGGATGGGGATGTCATGCTTTTCAGATTTAACGTGTGATTATGCCCCCGGATGAATCAGCCTTCGTTTTTTATTCCTTCCATTTTAAATTGCCATCGTCATTTCCAAAGCTTATATTATATGATTCGAAAATGTAACAACTCTTGCTCAGGAGCCTATTTAAGAATATGATTGAAGAGGGTAAAATTCGATTCAGGACCTTTATCCTGGAAATAAAGAAACGACCTATACCCAACAGCTACCTAATTGCTTTTTCCGGAGGCACGGAAATCGACTCCAGCGGCTGGGAAACGCCATCGGGGGACCGAAAGAAATTTGAAGGCGATCTTAAATTCATCTGGAACCCCCTTGACGCTCCATCGAATAAAAAGGGTGAATATGTCGTTAGGTTTTCTACTGATGAAAAATTATTGAAATTTCAAACATGGTTCGATACTCAAGTTAAGCAGTTTGGTGGTGTACTTGATAAGTAATCGGATATCGTTCAAACGGCAAAATATATGGGAGGAGCAGTGGTAGACGGAACTGCAAAACAAGATAACCTTGGGACACCCATCCTGGATAAAGAAAAAATTACCGCCGCCCCGTTGGCGGTTCTACCAATCAAATCAGCGGTGGTTTTCCCTTCGCTGGTGATGCCCCTTATGATATCCGAGGCCAGGTATGCCAAACTGATTGATGATTCTCTCATGGCCGGCGAACCGATTATTTTGGCTACTCAAAAGGATTCCGAGCAGGATTTTCCCGATCCTGAGGGTTTATACACAATCGGTACGGTTGGCGCCATTCTCAAAATGCTGCGCTTTCCCGATAGCTCGGTTCGCTTTTTGGTGCAGGGATTGGCCCGCGTTAAGATTTTGGAATACACCGAAACCGAACCATATCTTAAAGCTAAGGTTGCCCTGGCGGAAGAGGTTCTTAACCCCTCCGTTGAAATGGAGGCTCTGGTTCGCAACATTCTCGAGCAGCTCAAGCATGTGGTGCAGTTAGCTCCGTACCTACCCGACGATCTTCAGGTCTCTGCCATGAATACCGAGGACCCCTCAAAACTGGCCGATCTCATCGCCTCCAATCTCAACCTCACGACAACCCAGAAACAGGAAATATTGGAAACACTCGATGTTGGCGAGCGGATGCGTAAACTTACATCTCTTATTTCCAAGGAGATCGAAGTTCTGGAAATGTCGCGCAAGATCCAATCGGAGGCCGCCAACGAGATGGGCAAATCGCAAAGAGAGTATATCCTTCGAGAACAACTCAAGGCCATCCAGCGTGAACTTGGCGAAACCGATGAGCGCACTGTTGAGATCGAGGATTTCCGCCAGAAGATTGAGGCCGCTAAAATGCCTGCCGAGGCTAAAGAGGCAGCCGACAAAGAACTGGAGAGGCTCTCCAAGATGAACCCCTCGGCCGCTGAGTATACTGTCAGCCGCACCTATCTTGATTGGCTGGTTACGGTACCCTGGGCAATTTCCACCGAGGATGTTATAGATATCAATCAGGCGGAGATAATCTTGAACGAGGATCACTATGATCTGGAAAAGGTCAAAGAACGAATCCTGGAATATCTGGCTGTGCGCAAACTCAAATCTCAGCTAAAAGGCCCTATTCTTTGTTTCCTGGGTCCTCCCGGCGTAGGCAAAACTTCTCTTGGTCGTTCGATCGCGCGGGCTATGGACCGTAAGTTCCAACGAGTCTCATTGGGTGGTGTGCGTGATGAGGCCGAAATCCGGGGCCATCGACGAACCTATATCGGCGCCCTGCCTGGCCGGATTATTCAGGGACTTCGCAAAGCCGGGGCAAATAACCCGGTATTCATGCTGGATGAGATCGATAAGATGGGCCAGGATTTTCGCGGCGATCCCGCTTCTGCGCTCCTTGAGGTGCTTGATCCAGAACAAAACAATTCATTTTCCGATCATTATCTCGATGTCGCCTTCGATCTTTCTAAGGTGCTCTTTATCACTACCGCCAATGTCATCGAAACTATCCCGCCAGTGCTCCTTGATCGTATGGAGGTGATTCAACTCACCGGCTATACCGATATGGAAAAGCTGGCCATCGCCAAAAAATACCTGATTCCGAGAAATTTAAGTGATCACGGTTTGAGCGCCGATCATTTGGTTTTTACCGATCCCGCTATTCAGAAAGTTGTTAACGAATACACTCGTGAATCGGGTTTGCGAAATCTAAACCGCGAAATCGGAAATATCTGCCGCAAGGTTGCCCGCAAGGTAGCCTCGGGCGATGCCAGCGATATTAAGGTCGATGCCAAAAATGTTAAGGACTATCTCGGGTCGCAGAAATTCTACCAGGAGGTGGCCGAACGTACCTCTCATGTAGGGGTTGTGCCCGCTCTGGCCTGGACCTCGGCAGGCGGGGAGATTCTTTTCGTTGAGGCCACCAAAATGCCGGGTAAGAAAGGACTAATTTTGACTGGTCAGCTGGGCGATGTTATGAAGGAATCGGTCAAGGCGGCTCTTTCGTACTTGCAATCGCATCAGCAGCAGTACGGCATATCCAACACGATTTTTGAAAATAACGATTTTCATATTCATGTCCCTGCCGGCGCCACTCCCAAGGATGGCCCTTCGGCGGGTATTACGATGTGCACCGCGCTCGCTTCGGTGCTCATCAACAAACCGGTCACTCCCGGGCTGGCTATGACCGGCGAGATCACGCTGCGTGGCGATGTGCTTCCGATTGGAGGCATCAAGCAAAAGGCGCTGGCGGCCTATCGGGCTGGTATTACCAAGGTCATTTTGCCCAGGCGCAATTTTAACGATCTCGATGAGGTGCCTGCGGAGGTCAAAGCCAAAGTAGAGTTTATCCCTGTGGATCGTGTCAGTGAGGTTCTCTGGCA
>DOTU01000073.1:7589-14681 GCA_003520965.1 Candidatus Zixiibacteriota bacterium | reverse complement strand
CCACCGAGATCTACCCCCTTCCCCCACACGACGCTCTTCCGATCTAGTATCTCGATCTAAACGCGAGAAATTTGAGATTGTTACCTCGGCCGGAATAGGCTTTTTCGATATTGCCGGAAAGCAAATTATCCAGGAACAGGAAGCTGATAATGATTTTTCCGGATTGGGATTTACCGGGAATTTTGATTTTCGATACTATATCACAAATGGTTTAGCTGTGTCTATATATTTAGGGGCCAATTTTGTTGATTATGGCCGGTATGAGATTTTTGGTTATAAAACTGATTATGGGAAGAAGATGCCGGGTGGTAATTCGATTAACTGGGGCTTGACCTTATTTCATCAAATCGGGATTCCCCAATTTTAGTTTGAATAAAATTGTTTGCCGACGGTATCTAATCGTGGCTATGATTTGAAACATTAAGGGCAGTTTTTCGTTAATAAAACCTGTTGTGCCTGAAAGGATGTCATGATGGAAGATCCTAACGCCGAAATGGCAATGAACATGCCGGGAGAATTACCTCCCGTAGAGCCTGGCTTTGGACAAAAATTAATACTTGCTTTTACCAATCCGATCAAGCTTTTCGAAAGTATTCAGCGGCAATCATCGTGGCTGCCTCCACTTATCGCTATTATCCTGGTTTCGATTATTGCGGGGTTGATCGCCCAGCCTTACATTATGCCATCCGTACGTCAGGAAACTATGGCATATCTCTCCAAAATTCCTAATATGCCTGAAGATGCCATAGCCAAAGCGAACGAGCAGTTCGATAAATCATCTGAATTAACCGCCAAAGGCGTTGCCATGACGGTAGTTGGCTCTATCTTAATGAGAACGGCCGCCTTCTTTGTGGTTGTAACGGCAATCTTTTTGATGGGTGCTATCTTTTTCGGAGGGACAGCCAAGTATATCAAAGTCATGTCGATGTATGCCTGGGTCCTTCCGATCTGGATTTTAGGAATATTAATCGTTACGCCTTTGATGATAATAAAAGGATCGCATGCAGTCTCGCTTTCCCCGGCGGTTATTATGCCGTCCGATCCATTCAATTCAATCTACTTTTTCTTAAAGAACTTAAGCTTTTTTAATATCTGGGCTGTGATTGTGGCCGGCATCGGAATATCGGTAATCTATGGGATTACCCGGGCCAAGGGCATAATCGTGATGCTTATCCTCTGGGGCATTTGGATAGTCATCAATAGCTTCATTCCGTTTCTCAATTTTCAAATGGCAATATCAGGTTTGACATAACAATATAGAGGAAATCATGAAACTTAGAGTTTTAATAATCATCGCTTGCGTTCTCGCCGGGCTCCAGACTGCCTCGGCTGAGGTACTGACACTTGATCAGTGCATTAATACCGCTCTTCAACACAATTTTGGGGTTCAAGCTGCCCGTAATTCATACGAGGCATCACGGGCCCAGACCTACACGGCCTGGGGCGCTATCTTGCCCTCGATTTCCATTTCGGCCAGCGCCAACCGTAGTTGGACGGGATATCCAAGAAGGACCGTCATTATTGATACCGTTACCATGGATACGACAATTCTTAGAGAGCCTAACATCTCCAAAAGCTATAGCGGCGCATTAAGTTTTGGCGTTACTTATAACGGTTTGGGGGTTGGCACCTACGCGAATTTTAAAAGATTGCATCATGCCAGGAGTTCATCGTATTACAACCTCACCTCAACTCAGTCGGAGATCGTCCAGCAGGTGAAGTCTGATTACTACGGCGTGGTTAGGACTAAAACACTGGTAGGGGTGGCAATCGACGCGGTCAAGAGGAGTCAGGAAGGATTACGAGTAGCTCAAAGCCGTTACGAACTCGGCGCTGCTTCCATGTCGGATGTTCTCAAGGCCAGAGTGCAACTGGGGAATGACCAACTTGATTCCGTAATCCAGGCCAACAGCTATCAACTGGCGCTCGCCAATCTTGCATTCGATTTGGGTGTCGATGTCAATCGGGGTATTGAGATCGATGAGAACTTACCGCCAACGCAGTTTGATATGAGCTATGATGCCGTCCTTGATGAAGCGATGCTAAAAAATCCCGATTTTCGGAAAGCTCAATTTGATCTGGCAGTCGCGAAAGATTCAAAACTATTAGCCTGCAGCGATCTTCTCCCGAGTATCAGTTTTAATTTAACGCATGGTACCGATGTTAACAAATTTGGAGATTTATTTACTTTCAAACAGGACAACGCGGGTTATAGTATGTCGGCTACGCTCAGATTCAACATTTTCAACGGTTTCAACGACTATGCAGCTATCAAAACTGCCAGGGAATCTGAGAAGACATCCCAAGAAAACCTCTTTAACACGCAAAACAGAGTAGCTTTATTGGTTAAGCAGGCTTTTTTAGCCCTTTCTCAGGCCGATGAATCCAAACGACTTTCGAATGAATCGGTAGCATCGGCGCAAGAGGATCTAAATCTCGTTAAGGAAAAGTATAGCCTGGGCGCGGCCACTATTTTGGATTTGCTCACCGCCGAGGCATCGCTGACTCAAGCTCAGCAAAACCAGGTGCAAGCGGTTTATGATTATAATGTGGCGGTATCTCAGGTGGATAAGGTACTTGGTAGATAGTATTTTCGGAGGAGTGGATGAAAAAGAAGTGGTATTTTATCATTGGCGGCGTTGTTATTCTGGCGGTATTTGTCGTTCTGGCGCTCAAATCGACAGGTGTTAAGAAAACTGATGTCACGGTCGAGAAAGCGACTCGGGGAGAGATAACCTCGATTGTCACCGCCACCGGTAAGGTTAAGGCGCAGGCCGATGTGCAAATTTCCGCCGATGTCATGGGGCGCATCGAGCGCTTACCTGTTAAGGAAGGCGATACTGTCAAGACCGGCCAACTTCTGGTCCAGATTGATTCCCGCTCGCGCGAAATGCAAGTAGCCCAAGCAAGGGGGGCACTCCTTTCCGCTCAATCGAGCTTAGCGACTGACAGGGTAAACCTGGATCGCGAAAAAGCCCTTTTCGCCAAGAATCTGACTTCCCAATCGCAGCTTGATATCACCCAGAGTAGTTTCGATCAGGCATCTGCTCAGGTACAAATAAGCCAGGCCAATCTGGATCAAGCTCAGGACCAACTCGATAAATGCACGATCAGGGCTCCCATGAGCGGCGTAATTACGCTTCTCAACTCCGAGGCGGGCGAAAATGTCGTCATCGGCACTATGAATTCGGCGGGCACGGTGATCATGGTGATTTCGGATCTATCCGCAATCGAGATCGAGGCCGAAGTCGATGAAACCGATATCGCTTCAGTCAGTCTGAATCAGGATGTAAAAATATCGCTGGATGCATTTCCAGATACAACTTTCCATGGTCGGGTGATCGAAGTTGGAAATTCTGCCCAGGTCGGCTCTATCTACAGCACATCAACAAACCAGGTCACAAATTTCCTGGTAAAGGTTTTGATTGAGGATACGGTTAATAATATCAAGCCCGGCATGACTGCTTCGGTAGATATCAATACCGCCCAGCGCGCCGACGCTGTCAGGATTCCCTCCAGTTCCGTGGTTATGCGTCTCGAAGGAACTGAAAAAGAGGACGTTTCAAAAGGTCCGGTAAAAACCGAGGTAAAAGCTGAAGAAACCGGCGCTGCCGTACTTAAGAAGCGTGATATCGATGGAGTATTCATAGTCAAGGGGGCACAGGCGCGTTTTGTGCCGGTCAAGACAGGTATTCGAGATCAGCAGTACGTGGAGATTATTAGCGGCATCGCCGACGGTGATAGCGTCATTACGGGTCCCTATAAGACTCTTAGAACGATCAAGAATGGCGAATATGTTAATCCGCAAAAACCGAAATTCGGATTGGGCGGCGATAGTACATCGGTTCATATAGAATAATTTTATCAGGGGGAGAGGATTAACTTGCTTATCAGCACTAAAGACCTCTGGAAAATATACAAGGTTGGAACGGAGGAAGTCCTGGCCCTGCGTGGCGTCAACCTGGATATCGCTAAAGGGGAGTATGTGGCGATAATGGGGCCATCGGGTTCGGGGAAATCGACTCTAATGAACCTGATCGGCTGTCTCGATACACCCAGCCGTGGTGTCTATGAGCTTAATGGCAGGCTGGTATCAGGCATGAATGACGATGAACTCGCTCATATCAGAAATAAAGAAATCGGTTTTGTTTTCCAGACATTCAATCTCCTGCCTCGTGCAACCGCCCTGCACAATGTTGAGTTGCCTCTGATCTATAACGGTACGCGGGCCGAGGACAGACGCGACATGGCCAGGGAAGCGCTGGTTATGGTCGATCTGGCCGATCGTGTGACCCATAGACCAAATGAGCTTTCAGGCGGACAGCGGCAGAGAGTAGCTATCGCGCGCGCGCTGGTTAATAAACCCTCCCTTATTTTAGCAGACGAGCCTACCGGTAATCTCGACACTAACACCGGAATCGAAATCATGGCTTTGCTCTCCCGGCTGCATAAGGAAGGCAATACCATTATCATCGTCACCCACGAACGAGATATCGCCCTTTATGCCGACAGGATTATTTATATCCGTGACGGTAAAATCGAAAAAGAAGAACGCAGGGCCGAAAGCGGATAGTATATGTGGTTTGTCGAGGGCGTAGTAATAGCATTCCAATCGATCGCGGCCAATAAGCTGCGGTCGATTTTAACACTGGTCGGCATAATCATCGGAGTAACAACCGTTATAGCCGTGGTATCAATCATTAATGGTATGAACAATTATATAACGGTGAAGATTAATACTTTGGGTTCAAACACCTTCATAATCGATAAAGAAGGGATCATTACATCCGAAGAAGACTGGCTCAACGCCCAGAAGCATAAAGATATAACCATGGAAGATATGCGGGCGATCAAACGAGGCTGTACACTTTGCGACGATATCGGCGGCGCGGTTAGCTCGATGCAACGGATTAAGTACGGTCCTAACTATCTGGAGGATATCCCTCTTTCGGGCGCAACATACAATTTCACCGATATTTCGGATATCGATATAGATTACGGCCGCAATCTTGATCAGGGGGATGAGGATCACCGTGCGTCAGTCTGCCTGGTTGGTCCTGATATTGTCGACGATCTTATGAAAGTAAGTGCGCCTTTGGGTAAGAATATTAAAGTCGGAAACTATTATTTTCGGATAGTAGGGGTAGGAAAGTCGCGCGGCTCCTTTTTGGGTCAGAATCAGGATAGCTGGATTTGCATTCCACTGGCTACCTATGAAAAGTATTTCGGACGGCGTATGAGTCTTGCCATTTACGCTAAAGCCGTCGATGTTAAATTTCTCGATGAAGCGCAAGACCAGGCCCGTTCAATCCTTCGGACCCGACACAAAACCAAGTATAATCAAAAAGACGATTTCGGGATGATGACCGCCGGAACCCTGATGCAGTTGTATAATAGCTTCACCGGGGCCGCCTGGATGGTGCTTATCATTTTATCATCGGTTTCTCTACTGGTAGGCGGAATAGTCATTATGAATATTATGTTAGTTTCGGTTACGGAGCGGACTCGCGAGATCGGTATTAGAAAAGCGATCGGTGCGAAAAGACGCGATATCCTCTGGCAGTTTTTGATCGAGGCTGTTACCTTATCCATAGTAGGTGGAGCGGTCGGAGTATTAGGTGGGGTTGGCCTGGCATTGGCGGTGGCCAAATTCTCACCTTTACCGGCGTCAATTCGGGCCTGGGCTATTTTTACCGGACTGGGTGTGGCCTCAAGCGTAGGGATAGTTTTCGGCCTTTTCCCGGCGCTCAAGGCGGCCCGACTCGATCCGATTGAGGCTTTGAGGCACGAATGAAAAGCCTTTGGGGAGCTATATTGCCGCTGATCGGTATCGTCGCGATAGTGTTTTTTGTAAAGGAGTCACCTTGGATCGCTGTGGAAAATACGATACCTTTGCCATCATCCTGGGATGCGCAGTCGCGGCGGTTTGGCTGATAATACAATTTATTTGGAGAAATAGCTCGTGACTTTGAACGAATTCAAAGAAAGCCTGATTATGTCGCTGGGCACATTCAAGGCCCACAAGATGCGTTCATTCCTGACTGTTCTTGGCGTTTTAATCGGCGTATTTACGATCATTACTGTGGTCTCGGTTATAACCGGATTGAATAACTCTATGGCCCGCCAGATTGAGTCGTTAGGCTCCAATGTAATATATATCTCAAAATTTAAACCGGGTATACAGTTCGGGAACCGTCCGCCATCCGAACGGAACCGCAAGGATATCACTTTCGAGGATGCCCAGGCTATCTTAAACAGTTGCCCCGCGATTAACGCTATCGCACCGCAGAATTTTTATCATGCGTCTGGCGGCAATACCGCAAAATATAAGGATCATGAGATACGCAATCCCAGCCTTTTCGGAACTTTGCCCGATTATGAAATCGTCAACAACAGTTTTGTGGAAAAGGGACGATTCTTCGACGATGGCGATGAAAAATCTCGCAACAAGGTGGCTGTGGTTGGTTACGGCGTTGCCGATAAGTTATTTCCAACTGAAGACCCATTGGAGAAGCAGATCCTGGTTAATGACGATAAATATACGGTTATCGGCGTTATGCCTAAAAGCGAAACGTTCGGCGGGCATGACGAAAATAATTTTATTGCAATTCCATACGCGACATTTAAGAAAGCTCATCCGGAGGAAAAGGGACTCTGGCTGGCCGTTAAAGCTATTACGCCGGAGGTTATGCCTGAGGCAAAAGACCAGATCACCGAACTAATGCGTCGTCGGCATGGGCTTAAATACAATGACCCCGATGATTTTGCGATCTTCACTCAAGAGAACCTGATGGAAATATGGAATACCGTGACCCAGGCCATTTGGCTGGTTATGATTGTCATCTCCTCGATTGGTCTTCTTGTGGGAGGAGTAGGCGTCATGAATATTATGCTGGTTTCGGTAACCGAACGGACTAAGGAGATTGGTATTCGAATGGCTGTGGGAGCCAGGAGGCGCGATATCCTCTGGCAGTTTCTTATCGAAGCTATGGCACTCTCCGGGCTGGGAGGCATATTGGGTATACTACTCGGTATTGCGGCAGGACAGATAATCGGAGCTACAACTCCTTTACCGGCAGCAGTTTCTGTTCC
>DOTU01000073.1:0-7265 GCA_003520965.1 Candidatus Zixiibacteriota bacterium | reverse complement strand
CGTGCTTCCAAACTTGATCCCATTGAATGTCTTAGGTATGAGTGACAGCGAGAAACATTTGATTGTTTCGGGAAGTTAATCGAATGGACAGGCGAATGTGCTTGCACAATGTCGCCTTGGTATGATAGATTATTGAAAGGCAGATTATGCGAAAATCGATTACACTGATAACCACAATTGTCCTGACTCTTGCCGTAGTGGCATTTGCGGAGGATAATCCTGGTATCAGAGATGAGCTGGCTCCACAGCAATTTTATATCGATTATGCGGCCTTTACTGACACAATACCCAATAGTATGATTCTTGAAGTATATTACAAAATTTTCTCGTCGGGCCTTTCCTATAAGAAATGGGGAGAAAAATTTAAGGCCGATTACTCGGTCGATATTACCGTCAACCAAAAGGGCAAGCAGATCACCGGTTTATCCAACGACGGCAGCCTTGTCGCCGATAATTACAAGGCCTCCATTTCAAAAGATGATTTCGTCATCAACAAGGTGGTATTTCACCTTGCTCCGGGTAATTACCATCTACTGGCCACTTTAAACGATCCGAATGCCGCCGAGCAGTTAACCAGGCCCAAAGAGCTTGATATAAAGCTTAAGGATTTTGGTAAAGAACGGGTTGCGCTATCCACTATTGAGTTTTTGCGTAATGCCACTCCGGCTAACGGCGATTCCGAGTTTGTCAAAGATGGTATGATAATGATCCCATCCGTCTCCCGAATCTATGGAGACGACCAACCGGAAATAATGCTGTATTACGAAATTTATAATAAAAATCCCCAATTTTCCAGCGATTACCTGGTGACCTACAATATTGGCAGAGGCGAGAGGCCGCTTCTTTCGGATACATCCCTTTTTCCCGCTGCCGGCGCCATCACGACCCGGACTGAGAAAATTAAGGTAGAAGGTTTGTTACCGGGCGAGTATGTTCTGGATATTGAGATCAAATCGCCCGGAGCTAAAGTGAACACCAAACTTAGAAGCGATTTTCTGATTGGCTGGTCGGTAACGGCGCTGCTTAAAAATGATTTTAAGACCGCTGTGGAGCAATTACGCTATATCGCTACATCCGACGAGAGGAAAAAGCTTCTCAATTCAACACTTGAGGATCATCTCAAGCTCTGGAATGAATATTGGAAATCGAAAGACCCAACGCCCAGTACTTCCGAAAACGAATTGAAGGATGAATATTATAAACGGATTCGATACGCAGATCTTAATTTCGGGAATTTCGGTCGGGGAGGCTGGAAAACCGATATGGGAATGGTTTATGTAACATACGGATCCCCCGACGAAATCGAACGGCACCCTTTTGATATCGACTCCAAAGCTTACCAGATATGGTATTATTACGGACTCAAACGCACCTTTCGCTTTGTTGATTTCAACGGTTATGGCGAGTATGAACTCATTTATCCTTACGATGGAGATATCAGAAAGCTGCGATAATTATGAACAAAACAGTATATTTACTGACCTTTGCTTTCTTGTGCTGTTTCTTAACCGGACCAGCATTTGCCCAGCAAAAAGAATCGAGATCACTTTTTCTCGACGCCGACTATGCCGCATTTAGAATCCAGGACGATACCGCCAACGCATTCGTGGAAATCCACTATAATTTGCGTCGCAGCCAGCTCAAATACATGCCTCAGGAGAAAGGGTATCTGGCCTTGATTGATTTTAGACTCAATCTCCGGGATAGTAACGGCAAACTGCTGGATTCTCTTGATTGGAAAGCCGCAAATGGTATTGAGAAACTCTCCACACTGGATTCAACAGGGTATCTTATATCTGATATGATCAGTGATATAATGCCCGTTGGGCATTATGTGGTTGAGCTTCTGGTTGCTAACGGAGAAAAGCATGGACGCGCTTCATTTACCATGAATGTACCGGTTTTCAAGAATATCGGACCGGCTCTTTCAACTCTCGAACTGGCTTACCAAATAAAGCCTGATAGTATCGGAAAATTTGTTAAGAACGGCTTATTGATTATGCCCAATCCCTCGACACAATTCCTCAGGGAAGCAAAGAAAGTTAGCGTTTATGCCGAAGGTTACGGCCTGAATACTACCAGTACCGCGGATAGCGTGTTCTATATTCTTATGGAAATATTTAACTTTGAGGGTAAATCTATTCTGGCGTTTCCGGCAGTTACCTTCCAAAAACCGGGAGAATCGGCGGTTATCACTACCGAATTTCCCATCGATACGCTAAAAGCAGGCGATTATAATCTTAAAATGACACTGATAGACGGAGTTGATTCTGTTTCAACCGACAGGCAATTTTCGGTTATTATGCCACGCGATATAGTCAAACGAACGATGATGGAGGGGATATTTCGCGAATTCCCCGAGGCCAATAATATCATGACCGAAGCGGATGCTAAAAATTTCCGCGATGAGATTGTGTATATCGCCAGCCCCGACGAGATGAAGCTTTATGATTCGTTAAACCTCACCGGCAAGGCGGCTTTTCAGAAAGATTTCTGGGCCAGGCGTAATTCCGAACCAGGAACATCTCAAAACGAATATGAAATTGAACATTACAGGCGGCTTAAATATGTTAAGGATACCTTTGGAAAGTTCAGCGGTGGCCACGCCGGCTGGAGAACTGACCGCGGACGAGTCTATATAATGTACGGAGAGCCGTCGGAGATCGAACGCTACCCACTGTCACTTGAAGCTCGAGCCTGGGAACGATGGTCGTATAACGGCCTGGAAGGCGGAGTTTATTTCATCTTTGTAGATATGCAAAATGCCGACAACTACAACCTGGTTCATTCCTCAAAGAGGGATGAGATCAAAGACGAAAACTGGGAAGAAAAAATCAAGATGAGCGTAATGCAAAGATGAGGGGCTTCTTAATTTTAATATGTCCGTAATCAACCAAACCGAAAAATCTACTATTTTCTTAAAATCGTTGGCGCAGATCAATTCCGATTTGAGGCTTGATGCCACTATTAAAAATGTATTGACTGCTCTTAAAAGTTTATTCAATTGTGATGTGGCCAATGTTATTTTACTTGATCAGCGATCAAACGAGTTAAAAACGTTTGCGGCTATTGATGGGCTGGAACTCAAATCGCTTGAGTGGAGCGAAGCCCTGATCGGCTGGCGATATGCCAATCGCGCACCAGTTATCGTCAACGATTTAATCAATGATATCCAATTCCAGGAACTCGCCGGAACGCATCTTAAGATAGAACTAAAGAATATCATCAGCGTACCGCTATTCGCCGAGGGCGAATTTTTCGGCATGGTTCAGGCGATTAATAACCGCTGTGCCGATGGTTTTTCTAACGACCAGCTTGAAATTCTAATTGAGCTCGGAGAGCATATTGCCCTGGCGCTTCGTAATTCCTGGCTATTAGAGGATGCCATCAGGGGTTCCCGAGAAGCCAGATCGCTTTACGACATAGGCGTTGGCCTGTCGTCATCTCTGGATTTGGATGATTTACTCGAAAGAATCCTCGATAACCTCAAGCGGGTGGTTGGCTACGATAGCGCCGTAATCTATCTTACTTCGCCTCACAGAGGAGTCATTCATGATATTGTCAGTCGCGGTATTCCGGAAGGGATGCGCGACAGCCTGCCGATGAGAGTAGGGCAAGGAGTGACCGGACGTGTAGTTCAAACGGGGCAGGCCGTAATCGTTTCTGATGTTACTCAGAATTCCGATTATATCGCTTGCCGGCTTGAAACCCGCTCGGAGCTTGCAGTCCCCCTTAAATCAGGCGATAATATCATCGGTGCTTTTAATATCGAAAGCGATAAACCCGGGGCTTATAAAGAGCATGACCTCGAACTACTCAACGCGTTTGCCAGCCTGGCCGCTATTTCAATCGAACGGACCCGTCTTTATAACGAACGGATGACTGCTAAGAAGCTCGATGCTGAGTTAGCAATTGCCCGACGAATTCAGACGACCTTCCTGCCATCGAAAGACCCTCAGATTCCGGGATTTGATGTCTCCGGTATTAATATATCATCGGCGGCGGTGGGAGGCGATTACTACGATTTTATCCCAATCGTCGACAACCAGATCGGCGTGGCTATCGGCGATGTCTCCGGCAAAGGGGTGCCGGCCTCGTTGATTATGGCGGCCTTTCGAGCCAGCTTAAAGGCTGAAATACGGAATAACTTCGCAATAAGAACGATTCTTCAAAAAGTCAACAATCTTCTATTTGAGTCGGTGGAGCGCGATAATTATGTTACCGCGGTATACTCGGTCCTCGATTCCAAAAACCGGGTATTGACATTCTCTAATGCAGGGCACAACCCCCCAATACTTCGCCGGGCGGGAGGGAAGATCGAATATCTCACGGAGGGCGGTTTGGCTTTGGGCACATTCCAAAACTCAACCTATGAGGAACGTCCGATTTATCTGGTGTCGGGGGATATGCTTCTTTTCTATACTGATGGTGTCACTGAGGCCAAGAATTGCGATGATGAGGAGTTCGGCGTGACACGGCTTCTCACCTGTATTGAAGAATCGAAAGACCTATCAGCCAAAGAAATCATCGAATTTGTGGTCAACAGCACAAAAAAATATACAGCATGCCAGACGGAGACTGATGATTTAACTCTCGTTGTTATAAAAGCGTTATAAAACGCCGCAAGTGTTACTCTTTTCAACATTTTATATTCAGTTTAAGTTATTGTAATTTAATAAATTACAAATTATATTATATTTCGCTGTAATTTGTAACACATTTTGTGAATTTCGGCTTCCCTTTGTTTTCGTAACTTATTATTTACCAGCAAGATAGCTGACACCAAAATTGGCACGGTAGTTGTGTATTGTTTGAGTGTAGTTTGCTTCTCTCCCCTCAGTTACTTTGGTTGGGGCCGTCGGAAGCGGCGGCCCCTTAAAAAAGGGGAAGTCAGAAGACGGGTACTGGCAACCCGTACACTACGACGGCAGAAGCAACACCGGGATACTGAAAACAGGCAACTGTAATTGGAGCGGACAAGATGGTCAAATTCTCAAAAGAGCGACTGACAACGGAATTCGAGCAAGCGGCAGTAATCCATTTGGAATATCTTTATGGATTAGCCAAGGCGCTGACTCATGATTCGGTTTTCTCCGAAGATCTCGTGCAAGAGACATACCTGAAAGCGTACAGTAATTTTGCCATGTTTCATCGAGGGACCAACTGCCTGGCCTGGCTGGTCAGGATTATGACCAATACTTATATCAATCATTACCACAAAAACAAAAAGGCTCCCAAGCATCAGGAACTCAACAACGAGACGATGCACGAGAAGCCGAAATCCGAGGGGCGTGAGGCCGAATTGATTGGTGTCGATGACGATAGTCTGCTCGATAACTATGTCAGCGACAATGTCAAGAAGGCGATCAACTCGCTGCCCGGTGATTACCGGATAATGATCATTATGGCCGATCTGCGGGGGTTCACATACCAGGATATATCAACATCATTGGGTTGCCCGGTGGGTACGGTGCGCAGCCGTCTCTCACGCGGGCGCACCATCCTTAAACGCAAACTGGTCGATGTTCATCCGGCGATGAGCGCGCATCTGAATTAGTCTCAGTAATATTTGGTTTTCGAAATAACGGCCCTCGACAATCGATGTTGGGGGCTGATTTATTGGAGGGTGAATAAAAATGGAGTTGACGGGTAATACCGTATGGTATATTATTTCGTTGCTCCATTGATAGGCAGTCAGCTTTGAAATGTGAAGATTTGCTCCTAAAAATCCCAAGGAGGCCCCGAAATGAAAAAGTTGATACTGATTTTAATAGGCATCTATATGGCATTATTCACCGGTGTCGCAATAGCCCAGGATATTGAATATGCCGGTTCGACGTTATGGACGATTGTCAATGATGTCAAAGTGGTTGGTAATTACGCTTACTGCGCATTTGCCAACGGCCTGGTGGTTATTGATATCTCAAATTGGGAGGCGCCATCGCTAATAAGCCAGGTATATCTGCAAGGGGGTGGCAGCGCTTTAGATATATCAGGTAATTACGCCTATATGGCGAGTGGAACTTGCGGCCTGGCAGTCATAAATATATCGAACCCAACGAGCCCCGTATTTCATAGCATCTTCGATACCCCGGGGACAGCCTACGGCGTTCTTATTCATGGCAATTATGCCTATGTGGCCGATAACGAATCGGGTCTTCAAATAATAGATATCTCTAACCCGGAAGAATTGTCTTTGGTTGGAAGTTATAATTCGCCCGGCATAGCTATGGGGGTTGCCATTTCTGGCAATTACTGCTATCTGGCGGACTGGGTCAGCGGAGTTGAAATATTGGATATCTCAAATCCCGCCAATCCGTTATTCGTGGCTGCCCATAATACGTCGGGGCATGCTTTCGGAGTTTGTGTCTCAGGTAATTATCTATATATCGCTGATAATGAGTCAGGATTACGTGTAATAGATATCAGCGATCCGGCATATCCGCTTTTTGTGAGCAATTTGGATACTCCGGGAAATGCGTTGGGAATTTCCGTTTCGGGCAATTACGGTTTCGTGGCCGATTATAACTCCGGATTGGAGATGGTCGATATTTCCCGTCCTGATAGCATGATATTACTGGGAGCATATCCGGTCCTCGGATCCAGCCGAAATGTCTTTATTGCTGACAGTACAGCTTATGTTGCAGAAGATTTTGGGGGATTATACTTGCTGAATATCGCAGATATTACAACTCCAATATTTATTGGAGCCTACTATCCTCCAGCTCATAACTGGGGTATAGTTGTATCCGGCAATTATGCTTATTCAGCCACAAACTTAACCGGCCTGCAGATTGTTAATATTGAAGAACCTTCTAATCCGGTTATTACGGCAAATTATAATACCTGGGGTAATTCCTGTAATCTATGTATTCAAGGCAACTATGCTTATGTCGCCGATTTTTATTACGGCGTGCAGATAATTAATATTTCAGATCCCTCCACACCATACTATACCGGGGCTTTCAATGTTGGTTCGTCAACTTATGATGTATTTATTTCGGGAAATCACGCTTATGCCGCTGATTGGGATCTGGGGCTGATAATTGCCGATATTTCCGATCCAACAAATCCTGTTATTGAAGGGCGTTGCCCCCTTGGTGGAGATGTATATGATATTTTTGTATCTGGCGCATACGCTTATATGGCTTATCCAAATAATTGTTTACAAATCGTAAATGTAACAGATCCGACCTATCCGGAATTAGCGTCAAGTTATCCAGTGCTGGGAAACGCAGTTGGTGTATCTGTTGTCGGTAACTATG
>DOTU01000165.1:7432-7649 GCA_003520965.1 Candidatus Zixiibacteriota bacterium | reverse complement strand
CCCGCCCGCCGAGGGTGATCATAATATCGTTGCCGAGCTTCTTTAATTCCAAAGCTTTAATTACTGCCTGGGGATGATCCTTGGCCATCTGGATGGCATCTTCGTAACCCAAAAAGTCGGGGGCATGCAACATGTAAACATGCAGGGCATGGCTTTCAATCCACTCGCCGCAATAAAGCAGGCGGCGCAGCGCCCGAAGCTGGCCATCGACACGCAC
>DOTU01000165.1:4514-7136 GCA_003520965.1 Candidatus Zixiibacteriota bacterium | reverse complement strand
TGGTAAGCCACCGGGCAAATACCGCAAATACGCGCGGTTATATCGGGAGCCTCACTGAATTTCCGGCCCCGAAGAAACGCTTCGAAGAAACGTGGGGGCTCAAATATCTCCAGGCGAACTTCGGATACGGCGTTATTCTTGATTTTCACGAAGAGGGCTCCTTCGCCCTCGACGCGAGCCAGGTAATCGACTTTTATCGTTCTATTTTTCATGCGATTCACTCTCTTTACGGAACGGTTCAGCATAGGCGTTGTAAGTTCGGAAAGCTCGCACCACGTCATGTTCCCAGACGCCCATCTCATGTAACCGCTCGGCCATCGAGGCGGTGTTGGGCGTCTCTTTGGGGCCGTAGCAGGCGAAACAGCCGCGATTGTATGTCGGACAAATCGCCCCGCATCCGGCATGTGTCACCGGACCGAGACAGGGGATGCCCTTCGAAATCATAACGCAGGTTGTGCCGCGATTCTTGCATTCCATGCAAACGCTAACAGGAGAAATGTTGGGCCGCCGACCATTCAGGTAAGCGTTTAAAACCTCAATCAACTGATATTTATTAATTGGACAGCCGCGCAACTCAAAATCTACCGGAACGTGATCTGAGATGGCGGTTGATTTGCTCAACGTCTCGATATAAGCCGGGTTGGCATAAACGATGGAAATGAAATCTTTGACGTTTTTGAAATTTTTAAGAGCCTGTATTCCTCCGGCAGTGGCGCAAGCCCCAATCGTAATCAAAACTTTCGAGGTTCGACGGATTTTATGAATACGTTCGGCGTCATGAGGAGTGGTGATAGAGCCTTCCACCAGCGAGACATCATACGGCCCTTTAGCCACGGCCCGCGAGGCCTCCGGAAAGTTGGCGATTGTAACCGCCCCGGCAACTGCCAGAAGCTCATCTTCGCAGTCAAGAAGGCTTAGCTGGCAGCCATCGCAGGATGAGAATTTCCAAACGGCAAGTGTAGGTTTACGGGCCATATTAAATCTCTCGCTTTGCTATCAAATCTTTTAGGTTATCGTAACGAAACACCGGCCCGTCCTTGCATACAAATACCCCGCCAAGCTGGCAGTGGCCGCAGACTCCCAGGCCGCATTTCATGTTGCGCTCCATGGAAATGAAAATATCCTGATTTTGCAGGCCGCGCTTTTGAAGATCCATAATGGTAAAGCGCATCATAATCTCTGGCCCGCAAATCATAGCCAGGGTGTTCTTGGGATCAGTGGTCGATTTGGGAATCAAGGTTGTTACCACCCCCACATTCCCTTTCCAATCGCCGCTGGCCCGGTCAACCGAAATATGAACTTCGAGATCCGAGCGCTGGCCCCACTTCTCAAGCTCTTTGGTGTAGAGAAGGTCTTCGGGCGTCCGAGCGCCGTACAGAAGGCTTACCTTGCCGTAGTCGTCGCGGTGATTAAGAATATGGTAAATAGCCGGACGAAGCGGCGCCAGGCCAATACCACCGGTGATGATCATGACATCTTTGCCTACGGCTTTATCGACCGGCCAGTTGGTACCAAACGGTCCGCGCACGCCAAGCATATTGCCGCGGCGAAGCTTACGCATAGCTTGCGTCACGGGCCCAACCGCCCTGGTGGTGTGTATCAAACGTTCGGGGTTATCGGGATCCCCGCTAATTGAGATCGGTACCTCGCCCAATCCGAAGACATAGAGCATATTAAACTGCCCAGCCTCGAAAGGACCGATTTCCTGTTCCTTGGCCGGTTTCAGCTCTAAGGTGAAAGTGTCATAAGTCTCTTGACGCACTTTCTGGACATAGTAAGGATATGTCATCATAGGATCCCTACCCTCCTCCGGCGCCACACTTTGATTTTCTATCTTATTTGCCATATACATCCAAAAGTTGAAACCTGGTGGCCTCAAGTCGTTCAGCGATAATTAATGCAAATCGCTTCATTAATTCGTAACCCAAATTATGGTCGTTCTCACATTTTTCTCTTAAACATTTGCCATCGATAGCAATGGCGCGAACCTGCTCGGCGGCTTTGGCATCGAAACGCCAGTGGTATGGCGGCACCAGCCATGACCAACCCAGAACATCGCCCTCGCCAGCGGTTTGAATCGTTATCGGCCCGTTCTTAGGCGAAAATGTTTCCACCTGCACCCGGCCGCTTCTGATTACATAAAAAGTGTTGGCCTCTTCTCCCTCGCGAAAAAGAAATTGCTCAGGATTAAAGATCGCGTTTGAAGAACATCCGACGATCAACTTAAGATGCTCCTTCGGTAAGCCTTTGAAAAAGGAATGCCCTGCCAGCAATGGTTCAATTGTTTGCATTACTGCCCTCCTTTACCTTGACTGTTGCCATAGCTGTTCGTTCGCTCTCGCGGATAGCCCCAACCTCCTCGGTAATATCGATAGCGGCCGGGCACCAGGTAATGCAGCGCCCGCAACCCACGCATCCCGTGGTACCGAACTGCTCATACCAGGTGGCGAGTTTATGTGTTACCATCTGTCGATATCGCGATTTGGTTGAGGTGCGAATGCTGCCCCCGTGGATATATGAAAAATCAATTGTAAAACAACTATCCCATTTCAAGGTGCGGTCCGCACGGCTTCCCACCAGGTCGGTTGTATCCTCAACCGTGCTGCAAAAACAGGTGGGGCA
>DOTU01000165.1:0-4176 GCA_003520965.1 Candidatus Zixiibacteriota bacterium | reverse complement strand
GAGTTCCTTTATGCCGTTGGTATCGAGCGTTCGCGCCATCTGACTGGCGGCCTGAAACACGGATTTCTCGGCGGCCTCAATTTCCGCGTGCCCGGCTTTGTGCCTGGTTAGCTTTGAGACGACCTCCGCGCCGGCCTGGGTGCCAACCTCAACCAAAAATAAGTGGGAGTCATCGTCGATAAGCTCGGTCAGAGCCAGATCGAACCCCGTAGTCGCTTTTGGGCCACTCTTCATAGAAACGCAGAAGCAGGTTCCGCCAGCCTCTGAACAATTGACCGCCACTATAAAAATATTTTTACGAAGCGATGCGTAATTGTAATCGCGATAGGGACCATCCTTCAGGGCCTTATCCAGAATGGAAATTGCGGTCAGCTCACACGGCCTGACGCCGATAAAAGCCAGCTTGGGAAAATCATTGGCATTTTCCTCGAGCTTAAACCCCTGACGGTCCTTGGTCGCCCCCCAGATATGTCTGGTTGGTGGATGAAGAAACCGTTTCCAGGATTGTACTCCCTGGGTATATCCAAAAAACGCCTTGTTGGGGGCCTCTATCAATCGGTAGGATGCCCGACCCTGATCATCGGTCCAGCCCTGTGGCAGGTCCTTTATTCCTGAAATATCATCATATACGACAGCCCCTTCTCGTAAGGTAGGCCCGATATTCCGATATCCTTTTTTAGTAAGGGTACTCAGGAGGCTCTGCAGGTCATTGGCCGCTATTGTGATCTTATCGCCTATTACAATCTTATCGCCCGGTTTAGCTTGATGAATCGACATTGTGACTCCTTTCACAAGCCATAATATGTTTGCAGACCGAATATGTCAACATGATTGTGAAATAAATATCAATATTTTTATGATTAGTTGGGAATAATTCGCATTAATGCCCTCATGGGTATCCATTTAGCGGTTCATCCAGGGCCTCGGTCAATTTCGGTAATTATAATTATATCACAGACTTGCATAATTGTGGCATCGATTTTACCCCACAAATTACGGCCGGGATCAGGAATTGGGGGGATAGTAATAGAAATGTTTATGGCATAATTAAATTTTATATTGAGCCTAAACCTTTTCCTTTGCAACTCTATTTTAATCAATATCTTCCATAAAAAACAAGGGCCTTTATTATCGGGTTGTTATTTTATTCTCTTGAGCAGCCTTAAGGTCATGATAATTTGCCTAATTATCGGTTGTCTAAAGACCTTTTGTGTGTTATAAGGATTTGGTATTATTTGATTTTTGATGTTTATTCAGCAGAATGCCGATAACCTTAAGACGGAAACGAAAACGGTATTTTATGCGTAGTTCCTGATATTGAATTATCGGACAATCTTAAACCAGCGAAACCGCGGCGGAAAATGAAAGCAGTAAAAATGTCAGCAATGAGAAATGTTATCTTCAAGGGCCTATTAACCGATCAGGATATATACCTTTTTAAAGAAGGGAATCATTTCAAGCTGTATGAGAAGCTTGGCTCGCATTTGGGAGAGCTTGACGGCGTAAGCGGGACTTTTTTCGCAGTCTGGGCGCCCAACGCGGCCAGGGTTTCGGTCGTTGGAGATTTCAATGGCTGGAATCCTGATTCTCATATACTTGGGGTCCGCTGGGATTCCTCGGGAATCTGGGAAGGGTTTATCCCCGGTATTACCAACGGGGCTTTGTATAAATATCATATTATTTCAAATAAACTTGGTTATACGGTTCAAAAAGCCGACCCATTCGCTTTTCGAAGCGAAACTCCACCCAAAACCGCCTCCGTCGTCTGGGACCTGCGCTACAGTTGGCAGGACTCCGACTGGCTATCAACCCGTGGCGTCCACAACTCGCTTTCCAGCCCGATCAGTATGTATGAGGTCCACGCCGGTTCCTGGAGACGAACACCAGAGGAGGACAACCGCTCTCTTACCTACCGCGAACTTGGTGACTCCCTGAGCGAGTATATGCGCGATATCGGTTTTACCCACGTGGAGTTTTTACCGATTATGGAGCATCCATTTTACGGCTCCTGGGGCTATCAGACTACGGGATATTTCACCCCATCAAGTCGTTTTGGAAGCCCACAGGATTTCATGTATTTGGTTGATGCGCTCCACAAGAAGAATATCGGTGTCATTTTGGATTGGGTTCCCTCGCACTTTCCATCCGACCAACATGGATTAGTTTATTTTGACGGCACCCATCTTTTCGAACATGCAGATATGCGCAAGGGGTTTCATCCCGATTGGAATAGCTACATCTTCAACTATGGCCGCAATGAAGTGCGATCCTTTTTAATTTCCAGTGCCATGTTCTGGATGGATAAATATCATGTCGACGGTATCAGGGTTGATGCGGTGGCCTCAATTCTTTATCTCGATTACTCCCGCAAAGAGGGTGAATGGATTCCCAATGAATTCGGCGGACGGGAGAATCTCGAGGCGATCTCATTTCTTAAGCGGCTTAACGAAGTTATCTACGGCAACTATCCCGATGCTATCACCCTGGCCGAGGAGTCAACCGCTTATCCGATGGTAACTCGTCCTACCTTTGCCGGCGGCCTGGGATTTGGCCTCAAATGGAACATGGGCTGGATGCATGATACGCTCGATTATATCAGCAAAGACCCTCTCTATCGTAAATTTCATCATGGTCAGTTGACCTTTTCGATCTGGTATGCATTCTACGAAAATTTCGTACTCTCGCTCTCGCATGACGAGGTCGTTTATGGTAAGGGCTCATTATTGGGCAAGATGCCGGGCGATTTCTGGCAAAAGTTTGCCAACCTTCGAGCTCTTTTCGGGTACATGTTTGGTCATCCAGGCAAGAAACTGCTATTCATGGGAGACGAATTCGGCCAATGGAACGAGTGGTACCATGAATCAAGCCTCGATTGGCATCTCCTGCAATATGCGCCGCACAAGGGACTGCAGGAATGGGTGCGCGAACTGAACTATCTTTACAAGAACGAAAAAGCCCTTTACGAGATCGATTTCGATCGCCCCGGTTTCGAGTGGATCGATTTCCAGGACTGGGAATCGAGCGTTATCAGTTTCATCCGCAAAGGGAATAGCACGTCGGATATAATTCTGGTGGTCAGCAATTTTACGCCTGTTCAACGAAACGACTACAATCTCGGTGTCCCCCGTGGCGGTTTCTGGAAAGAAATCTTAAACAGCGATGATGAGCGTTTCGGCGGCGCAAGCGTGAACAACGCCGGTGGCGCCGAAGCCAAACAGATCTCCATGCAGGGCCGGCCATTCTCGCTCTCGCTAACCCTTCCCGGCCTGTCGACGATCTTCTTAAAATCCGAAGGTTAAACCCGGCAAAACTGGATTTGACAAGTGGAGCCTCAACGCAGTCTATATGCATTTCCGGTTTTGATGCACTATTGGAATCGGCCCTTGATTTTCGGTGTAAAACTTGTTTACTTACAAGGCTATGAAATCAAACGACGTTAGATCCTCATTTTTGGATTATTTTGCCAGGCGAGGCCATAAGGTTGTGCCATCGTCGCCACTTATCCCTCAAAATGACCCGACGCTTCTTTTCACCAATGCCGGGATGAACCAGTTTAAGAATGTTTTCTTGGGGCTGGAGAAGCGCGATTATAAAAGAGCCACATCATCACAGAAATGCCTGCGCGCCGGCGGCAAGCATAACGATTTGGAAAATGTCGGCTTTACCGCGCGCCATCATACTTTTTTCGAGATGTTGGGCAATTTCTCGTTCGGCGATTATTTTAAAGCCGAGGCAATCGAATTTGGCTGGGAATATGTAACCAAGACCTTAGGGCTTGATCCCAAACGACTCTATGCGACAGTCTTCACCGATGACGACGAAGCCGAGCGGCTCTGGAAGAAGATCGCGCCCGAGCTTGGAGATCGAGTGCTACGTTTTGGGGAGCATGATAACTTTTGGTCGATGGGCGAAACCGGTCCTTGCGGGCCTTGCTCGGAAATCCATTATGATCGCGGGCCGAAATATCCGGGTGAATTGAACGGCGATGGCGATCGCTTCATGGAAATCTGGAATCTGGTTTTCATGCAGTATAACCGTGACGAGCACCGGGTGTTGACTCCGCTTCCCAAACCGTCGGTTGATACCGGCGCGGGGCTGGAACGTTTCTGTATGGTCCTGCAGAACGTAGAAACAAATTACGATACCGACCTATTTATTCCGCTTTTGAATAAAGTC
>DOTU01000118.1:4583-6341 GCA_003520965.1 Candidatus Zixiibacteriota bacterium | reverse complement strand
TGTGAGGCGGTCCGCGTTTGCCGTGACGCTGCGATTGAAGCTGGCGCGCCGGAAAACAGTGTCCAATGCGTTAAAAATTCTACTGAAGAAGAGACACTGAAATTTATGAGCCATAAGGCTACGGCCATGATATTGGCGACCGGTTCGACATCGCTGGTCAGGGCTGCCTACCGTTCGGGAAATCCAGCCATCGGGGTCGGCCCCGGCAATGTTCCGGTATTTATCGGCAGAACCGCCGATGTCTCCTTTGCGGTGGAGCAGATATTTATCTCCAAAACATTCGATAACGGGACGGTATGCGCCAGCGAGCAGGCCCTGGTGGTGAGAAGTTGTCATGTTGATGAGGTCATCAGGCAGTTTAAGATGCGCAAAGCCTATTTTCTATCACCAGATGAGATCAAGCGGCTGGAGCCGGTGGTATATAATACTTCTTCGAGATCGATGAGAACCGAGGTAATCGGGCAGCCCGCGGCGGATATCGCCCAAATGGCCGGAATCGACGTTCCCCCAGATACAACGCTGTTGATTGCGCAGCTTGACGAGATAGGAATCCACTCCCCGCTTTCGATGGAGATATTAGCCCCGGTCTTGGCCTTTTATGTCGCCCATGATTTCGAAGAGGCAGCGTCGTTATGCCGTAAAATCAATGTTAACGGCGGTCTGGGACACACGATCAGTATGTTTTCCAATAGTGAAGAACGAATAATGCACTTTGCCTCGGTAATGGACGCCGGCCGAATCCTGATCAACTCCCCGGCCTCTCAGGGGGCTATCGGAGGAACCTACAACTCGCTTCGGCCATCGCTTACTCTGGCCTGCGGTTCGGGAGGTAAGAATTTCACGACCGACAATATCACCGCCAAGCACTTGCTCAATATTCAGCGCGTAGCCAGACGAAAAGAGAGCCCATGCATTTCGTCTGACGTAACCAAACTGCTGTTGGATGAATCAATCGATGCCGACGCGTTTGAAAGGCACTGCCAATCCGTTCCGCATCACATTGCAATTAATAAAGCCTGATCAGGACTATCCAGGTTGATAATGCGGGTTTCGAATTATTAAGCTCTACCCTGCTTTTGGCTTATTATTGTTCTAGTTTTTTACTTCGACTCCGCCCATGATGGCCATGCCGGTTATAATGAGCCTTTTCGGTTTGGACGATGGACTATCGGATACACGGCTTACCGCCTTATTCTCCATTCCTCCCAAAATTGGTGTACCGTGCATTATGACCTGCCAGGAGGTCGGTACCCAGAATTCAATCCCCCCCATAAATGCGAAAATATCGATAACTATCTCATCGGCCATCATGTCGGCATCCCGAAGGTCTACGGTTCCTCCTCCCATAATGGCGCTGATCCGGCCGCCGCGAAACGCGTGGGAGTCAAATCGGAATTCGCCTCCACCCATCACCATAGATAGATCGATCCTGTCTTTGGCGATTCCCAGTTTTCCGGCGTGTTTGAAATGTCCGACGATGATCGATATGCCAATGAGAATAATAATGATCGGCCAGATAATCGACCAGCCAAAATGAATGATACGCAGATTGTGCAGGATAAGAATGGCTCCTGCAAATATCAATATGGCGCCCATTACAAACTGGCGATTCTCTCTCGGTTGGATCAAAATCCTGAGGCCCAGAATAATTAGAATCACAGGCCAGTAGCTCCAGAGGCTCATGCCGATATCATAGCCCAGGTTCCTTAAGAAAAGGAGTATACCAAAGATCAGGATTACCAGACCGATAATGACTTT
>DOTU01000118.1:0-4360 GCA_003520965.1 Candidatus Zixiibacteriota bacterium | reverse complement strand
CCAGACCGATAATGACTTTCGAGTCAAAAAAAGAAGTTCGATTGTCCGCCATAATATTTCCTCCCAGATTGCGTTGTCAACTTTCACATTCTATACGATAATTCTAAAAAAATGGATATAAAAATTTTATGGGCAGCGTCCATGAAATAAGACAGCTAACCACTATGGATATCAGCACCAAAATGGTGACGATCTTTGATTGCCAAAATCACGGCAAAAACGATCTATCCGAAATCGAAAGATTCTACCCCATCAAAGGGATCTGCAAGATAGTTTACTTTTTGCTCTTCTGGAAGTGCTTCTTATAATCGAGTTTCCCGAGGGTCATTTCGGATAAGCTGGTTTTCAGGTATTTTTGAATACCTTCCCAGTAATTGAAAGCCGGGCAGCATTCCTTGTTATCGCATATATTGATCTTAAACGGCCCCTGGACTCCTTCCAGAATGTCGAGAAACGAGATCTTATCGGCCGCTTTAGCCAGGCGATAACCACCGTGGATGCCCCTGGAACTGACCAGAAAGCGCTTGTTGGTCAGGTGTTTAAGTACCTTGGCGAGATATTCACGAGGAATACGCATATTTTCGGATATCTCATTGATACTTGCCTTGTGCCCGCCATTAACAGATGCGATGTAGATCATGGCGTGGATTGAGTACTCGGTTTTTTTAGACATTTGCATAATCTCACCCCTGTTTTAATGATTTTTGCCGTCCTGGTTATTAACGAATAATCATCAGTGCATCTCTTAATTTCAAATCCGTCAACTCCGTCTGTCGCGCCATTATTAAAGATATAATCGAGAGCATAATTCAATAGAAAATCGAGCCGCCCCGGCTCCGTCAACATATACTTTTACAAAACCTTAGCAGATGTCAAACCACTGATTGCAACCAATTATAAGAGTAGTTCATTTTGATTGTCAACATAAATATTGATATCTCTGAATAATGGATGGAAAGGGAGTATAAATGCTATTTCGTCGCGGAAATTATATTAACGATGTTAAATCGAAAAAAGGAAAAACTTGATTGATAGAGGCAGCGCTTTGGGACTTCGAACCCGTTTATTCAACATCGAGGTAAGAGGCGATATCGATATTGTACTTATCGTCATCGATAATCTTGCTGACTTTTACTCCGGTTTCCTTGGAGAGATCAATTACCTTGACTTCGTTAATCTCAAAGATGCCGTCTTCGTTGGCGATGACTTTAACCTCCGGATGCTCGAGATCGTCCGGGTTGTTACGGGAGACGATTCCTATCTCATTTGAGGATAAGGCCACTACCGTGCCCACCGGGTAAATACCCATAGTATTAATAAATACCTTCAGCAGGAGCGGATCGAACGTCTTTTCGATACGATTTACCATGCTGGTGATTGCCTCATCCGGAAGATGCCGCTTGACGTGATATATTCGCCCGGATGTCATGGCATTGTAGGTATCGGCAATGGAGACTATCCTTGCAAAAAGCGAGGGCCGCCGCTTATTGGGAAGCTCAGGATAACCTGAACCATCATAGAAAAGATGATGCTCGAAAATAACCGTGGAGGCGCGTGCCGTAGTTTCATCTATTACTCGTGTTTTAAACAGGGCCTTTACTCCATAGACGGGGTGCTTGCGCATCTGCTGCCAATCATATTCATCATAAATACCGGGTTTATTAACCAGCGCTATGGGAAGCTTGGTTTTACCGATATCATGAAGAAGAGCCCCAACTCCGAGATTGGAGAGCATTTTACGATCCAGTCCGAGGTGAAAACCGAGCACCAGGGAGAGTACGCAAACATTTACAGAATGGACATAGGTATAGTCATCGAAACTTCTGATAGCGGTTAACTCCAATATCGAGGCCTCATCGTCGATAATGCGATCGATGAGTTCCTGAACCACTCGTTTAGTTTTAGTGATATTAACTGCGCCGTTGTGGCGAGCCTGATTTAAGGTGTTTTGAACAACATTGACCGCATTGAAAAACGTCTTTCTGGCCGATACTTTAATGGAATCCTTTTTATCATCAGTAAGCTCATTATCGCCCGTATCTTCGGATAGGCGCACAAGTCCGATTCTCTCGATTTTTAGCTGATTGAGCCTTTCCTTTAGAGCTTGAAAAGTCTCCGAGGGATCCGGCCCTGCTTCAAATCCGCTTAAAAGGAATATGAACTTGTCAAGCTCCCGAGGATCGAGATTCTTATTGAAAGTAAACCCAGAAATGCCCAACAGCGGCCAGCGCTCCAGGAAATAAGTTGCTGCGGTATCTGAATCACGATCTAATTTAATGCGGAAATCGGACAGGAAAAAATATCCCCCCGAAGTGGTGAGTGCAATATCCGGTTCTTCCGCAAATATTTTATCAAAGGCTTCCCGAAGTTTGGAAGCCTGATCGATATAGCGATTGTTGTTAGCTTCATACATCCCCGCAACCTTGAAGGTAGCAAATAGCAACGGTAAAAGCTTCCGACCGTTTTCATCCATGAAAACCTGGAATGCTTCTTGTTTCTCCTTTATTTCCTTAACCGATTTATCAAACACGCTACTCACTCCTTGTTTTTCGGTTAAGAGCCCGCCTGGCAGTATCCGCCAGAGATTGGTTGCGCGATTTGGCAATTTTTTCCAGCAACTGGGCTGCCTCGGGTGTCTGAACATATCCGAGCGCCCTGATTGCATAATTTTTCAATCGTTTTTGTTTTTCAGGGGCAAATAACGTAAATTTAGTAGCCATCTTCTTTAAAATATTAAACGATCTGTCATTGCCAAGCTGAGCCAGGGCTTCCAGTAATTCTTTTATCTGATCAGTTGAGCGTTCCTTAAAATCACTATTTGCAACTATTTTTTCGATAGCCCCAAAAGCCTTGACAACCTTATGGTCAACCAGCTCTTTCAGAGCCAGCATTTGCAGCCGTTCGTCATCATCATCCAGGGACATAATTAGTAAATCGTAGGCCTCGTTGGTAGACGCCCTGGCGGCAGCCACAACTGTTTCTTTTCTGACACGTAGATCGGGATGTTGAATAGTTTTTCTGAAATATCCCATCGCCCTGGGGCTATTGATTTTTCCGATTATCCCAACCACATTTCGCACAACATACCAGCGGGGATCATCAAGCCCTCTGGATAATAACTCGACCTTATCCGCAGCCAACACCACCAGCGCCTTGCAAACTGCCCTTCGGCCGGTGAAATGTTTCAATTCCCCTAAAGCCCCAAGAAGCGGATTAATCGCTTGCCAGGGTAGCATTATCAGATATTCGATAACTTGATCATATTCGATATCTTTCCCCGTATTAAGGGAATCGACAATAACCTTGATTCTTACAGGCGTCGCGAAATCCTCGATAAAGCCCCGGATTTTATCAAGCTTCAGGTCTTTGAGGTTCTTAAAAGCCTGCTCCAATTCAATAATCCGGCTGAGTATCATACCGGCGGAGCGGAAATCGCCGGCTCGGATGAAATCATCCCGCACCTTTGCAAAAAGCTCCAGCCCTTCATGATAACCAGCGTTATCTACCTCGAGCCCAAGAATTTCAAAGAGGATATTAAAGATGTATGCCCTGAAATCGAAGACAGCATTATTTGCCACCATCTCTGAGATCAAAGCCTTTTCCGATTCTTCGTAATTCGCGACGCGCTTAATATATTCGCTGACGCTATCAACCGTTTCGAGATATGGGTTGGCGCGTTGCTGCTTCTTCCTTTCCTCGGCGGGAACAGTAAAATCATCGGCGGTTATTTCGAGATCAATTTCATTTTCAAAAAGGCTTTGTAGATCAAATTTAGAGGGGGAATTTTTGGATTTTACCGAATCAGCGCCGTATTCGAATGTTTCGATATTTAATATATCGTCCATGAGCTTGTATGAGATATGCTCGAAAGCCGACTCCCATAGTAGCGTAGCCAGGTCGTCATCGACCGACGCGGAGCGCATCATGCGCGCGATTATCTCGGTAAATGATTCCAGTTCTTTAAAAAGGACACCCTGTTTAAACTGGAAATAAACAATTCCGTCCCGAAAGAAAGCATGGGCGAAGTTTTCGCTTTTGCTTTGAGCCCGGTAAACTTCGAGTTCCTCATAGAGAATTCTATCTGCCTCAACCTTGAAGGTAAGAGAATCGAGTTCATCCAGAAGAAGCCCCAAGCGCCCAAAGAAATCCTCCATAAACTGCTGGGGGAGTTTCGATGACGATGGATATACCAGCCTGGCCTTAACCGTCTTTACAAAGATGTTGAAAGTTTCAACGATCTTTTTTCTGAGCGGTTCCGGGATACCGGTTGAATTGGAATCTACTAAATCGAAAAGCTCGTCCATTGCCCGACCTATAATCTCCTCTTACTCGTATACCCCGTTGCGGGGTATCCTAACAC
>DOTU01000221.1 GCA_003520965.1 Candidatus Zixiibacteriota bacterium | reverse complement strand
GGCAGCTCTTGCAGCCAGGCGTTGTTGGCATAGCGGCCATCATAGAGAGTGGGAGATGGGCGGAAATTAATCTCCAGATTATTTATTCCGAGTCGATTGTCTATCGATCTTAATGTAGCTTGATAAAATATTGCTTTATTATTTACCCGGGGCACTTCCTCAGGTGATGGATTCTCCCAATAGAGCCCATCGTTTAGAAGGCGCTGCCGGTCTCTTTCATAATTTACGGGCCATAGAATCGATTTCCAGACATCTCTAACGAGATCATATCCTCTAGCCTCCTGGCCGTTGGTGATGAGATTAATAATCTCAACCAAGCTTCTGCCGTCATAAAGCGGCGCGATGAGCGGCTGGATAACGCTCAGGGTGCCGTCGATTGAGCGGGCGTCGCCCCAGCCTTCGAGATAATGCGTTTCGGGGAGGTGCCACTGGCAGAGGTTGGAGGTCTCGTCCGCATATTCGCTCAGGTGAATCGTATGCTTTACGTTTTTCAAAAGGTCGCCAAAAGCAAGATCGGAAGAGGTATTGTAAACAGGATTTCCGCCCAAGATTATCAGGGTTGAAATTTCTCCTCGCTTAAGATCGTCACAAAGACTGGAAAGATCGGAGAGGCTGGAGTGCGTATCATCATATATATACCGATATCCGACGGATTTTCCGATATTTCCAAGAGCGGAGTTCAAGGCAAATACGAGGGCGTGAACCTGGGGAGGCTGATTTCGCCCGGCAAGAATCAGACTCTTACCTTTGGCATCAAGAAGATCTGAGGCTACTACGCGAATCCAGTTATTATCGAAATTACCTCTATTGAAATTATCAAGAGGCTCGGAATCGGGAAGAGTTAGCCCCTGCCTTTTGAGCTCTTTGGCTACAGCAATTGCGAAATAGCCGATATCGGAGCTGGGGATGGCCAACCGGTGATCGGCCATAGCGCCGGTGATGGTGTAAGCAGATTCTGCAACGTACAGCCGGTTCATGTCGTCATGTTCTGATTTTATGCGGCGACCATCGGTGAACCCTTTGGCGTTCCTGATAGAATCGCTTTCGGAATAGAGAAAATCGGAATCGAGGGAGAGGATGACCTTAGCCTTTTCGAAATGATAAACGGGCTGATAGGCTTTACCTGAGGCGAGTTTTATCCCCTCATAGATATTTTCATCGCTGACCGGCTCGTATGTCCCCCATTTAGCCTTAGGATAGGTTTTGAGGAATTGATCTTTCAAGCGGGCCAGCGTGGGCGATGAGAAAGGCCCACATAAAATTGTCAAACCGGCACCGCCGTTTGCGGAAAGGGCCGGGGATTGCTCTCGCCAGAAGGATATAAAATCCTCCCACGTGGACTCAGCGCCGTTATGGGTGACAACTTGGGAGCGATCGGGATCATAGAGGCTCAAGACAGAGGCTTGAATAAAGGGATTGGATCGTCCCAGAGTGGATGGGTGATTCTTGTTGCCCTCGATTTTAGTAGGGCGTCCCTCATGGCTTTCTACGACCAGTCCGTAAGCATTGTTACCAAAGGGCATGGTGGTAGCGTAGTAATTGGCTACACCGGGGACAATCTCCTCCGGCGCTTTCACGTAGGGAACGATATGCTCTAGCGGTCGGCGGCAACCAACGAAGCCGGCCAGGGCCATCGAGGCACCCATGAGAGATAAGAATCTACGGCGGGTGACAGGATCGGAGATTTCGGAGATGATGGCCGGAATGTCCTGAAATTTATCAGGCGATGGTCCGGCGGCCAGATCGTCTAAGCTTTGCCAATATTTTTTCATCGGTGACATCCAGAGCAATCTACGGGTGGGGCAATCTTTCTCTCGCTGATAAATTTTGTTCCGATCTCGCGTTGATTCGGCGGTGGTTGCCAATCCATATTGGTGATCTGATCCAAAGGCCGCAGGCTCATGGCGGGATCGCGGTGGCATTCCAGACACCAACCCATAGAAAGAGGTTTCTTCTGTTCTACAATATCCATTTGAGCCACGTTGCCGTGACAACTTGGGCAGCCAACACCAGCGTGAAGATGGGCGCTATGGGTGAAGTAAGCATAGTCGGGAAGATTATGCACCCGGACCCACTTGATAGGCACTCCCGTGGCCCAGCTTTCGCGGACCGACAGCAGACGTTCACTTTCGGTCAGAATTGTTTTATGGCAATTCATGCAAACCTGCGTGGGAGGGATGTTGGCCACGGAAGAGATTTCGATATCATAGTGGCAGTAACGGCAGTCCAGGCCGAGATCGCCGGCGTGAAGCTTGTGGCTGTAGCGCACTGGCTGCTGCGGCCGGTAACCGACGTCGGTATACCAGGGCGAGCCGTAATACCAGAAAAAGCCAGTAACCGCAACGACGAGAATGGCAACGCCAATTGCTAAAGCGGCAGGAATTTTATTGGTCCATTCGGGAAATATTTGCGTCAAAACTCGCTTATCCTCAGGTTGCTTTCTCCGGCCTCAAAAAGATGCGCTTTCATCATTACCCGCAGGCAGGAGATATTTTCACAACTCGCATAACCTTAATTTAGTTGTGGTTGTTCCGGAACGAGAAAAACTTACAGCGGAAAGTATATAAGAAAATGAAGGGGATTTCAATCAGTTTTTAGGGAAGAAATAATTTACTTTTTATGAATTAAAGAAAAAGGCGGGGCTTGGTAGCCCCGCCTTCGCGTAGTTACATAAAATCACTTATCTTGCCGCTGGCGGGCAATCCGGGCAAGGAATAGGCGCGGGGCCGCCTTTGAAGTAGCGGACCATATAAGTGATATCAAGGCCGGTGAAGGTACAGGAACCGTTGACATCACCGGAGACATACCAGGTGTGACCGGGCGGACATTCGCAGGAATAGGGAGGCAAGGGGCCGCCCTTGAAAAATCTGACAGAGTAAGTTACATCCAGACCCGTGAAGGTGTGGCTATTGTTGGCATCGCCCACGGCATAGCTACAGCCTCCCGAGGCGATTGTAAAGGCCTTCTCGGCGTAACCTAGCGAAGGAGGATTTTCATCATTGTGAAAGCCCGATCTACTAGCCAAGACTATCACTTTGTAGCTGCCAGCATTAAGCGAATTCAGGGGCATATAGGCACTGTAAATTCCATCGTTGGGGACGCTATCGGGCGCTTGCCCGTCATCGGCCATAAACACTTGATTAAAGGCTTGGCTTAAGTCATTTGAGGTGATCCACGCGCATACCGTTACTTGGCCACCACTCAATGTCCGTGAGTGGGGATCTGTGATGTGTACTAACAAACGTGGAATAGAATCCGGGTTCGGGAAAAAAATGGTATCAGACGGGAATGGCCATGGGAACCATATTGGCAAGAAATCCTCAATCGAGAATGTTCCTGTACTATCCCATAAATACGTATTTGCATTCGTTATGCGCTCATAATGCCAGCTTACGCTAACGGAATATGGAGTGTCGAAGCTTGGAAAACCGGAGTAATTAATATTGGAGCAAAGTAGGTTTTCCTGGTAAGTCATTTCAGAATCCGAGGTTGGAGGCGTCGCTGCACGAGCCACGAAATAAATATCATTTTCGTCAGGATCATCTAAAATGCCTTGTCCTGCACCCTCCAAAACCGCTCCGGTGCACGAGAGTAATGTGGCGCCGAAAGTTTCCGGGGCTAATAGAGCGTCACCCACAAGCAGCCCCAATGTTATAAGACTTCCGCCCTGTATAGACTTTTGTTTATCACTAACACCAGCTAGCCCCTTTGCATTGGGCGGAACCCCATAGGGTATTCGTTTAGCATTTTCAGGAATCACTGGATAAAAGGCGCTGACCTGGACTTTCTTGCCTTCCTGAAAATCTATTTGTTTGCTTAGGGGATTATAACAATAATCGTATTTTGCCGTGGGAATCTCGGTTACTGTATATGATCCACTTGGAATAAAGGAAAGGATGGAGCCAGATGAGTCCGTAAAAAAGGTCAGATGATTAATGGCATTATCCAATTGTACCCTTATTCCCGGAATACTCGATCCGGAATGATCAGCGATTGTGGCTGAAAACAGGCTCTGATTAGGTGTAGGATAATTCACTGTTTGCGTATCAATGCGCGGATCACCCCATTGAGCGGAATAAAACTGAGGGGAAGAGTGCAAGATACAATCCGAATTGGTGAGATTGAAGAAGTATGGAGAATGACTTGTATCTTCGGGGGCAGTGAAATTTGCATCCATCTCGCCAAATGGAGTGACAATACTACCCTCACCTACCCCACCAATTGGATCGAGAATGCTGATATTTGTCTCCCATGTAGAAATCCAGGTTGTTATATCAAAATTACCCGAATTACTGGTGACATGCAGCCTTAATGGATGCGTTCCTATTTCCGAACCATTGGTAACAATATGAAAGGCGCGGGGAGTTGAGGCCCCTGGAGGGATATTTCCATAGTACACAATGCTATCGGGGATCCAAATCAAGGGGTCCAGAGGCTCCGGCTCAACGCGAACGGACTCCCATTGCGTTGAGTCGATATTTTTTAGATAAATGAGGGCAAGCACATCATCTTGTGTTTTACAGATATCATATCCCCTGGGGAAGGTCGCATATTCTACGGCAGGCAAACCATGTTTGGCCCATATCCTTGGAAAGCCATCGACTACCAACGGACCCGGCCCGGGCAGAATTGGGTAGACTTCAATCTGGAAGGCGCATGTATCGCAATTAACGCTATCACATACCACTACAATGTCGTCAATTGTATCAGGCGGGAGAGAATCTTTAATGATGCCTTTAAAAATCCCGAAAGCGTCTATTGCGCCCGGTCCCTCTATAACCGTATATTCCAACTGGCCTCCCCCCGGGTTATCTGCTGCAAATATAAATGAAAGAGTGTCTCCCGCGAACATGGAAACCATAACAGGCGGGCAATTGGTGAATTCGACCCTGGGGATTAAAATTACTCCATTACCCACTAGATCGCCATAACCGCCGACCTCGATAAGATATTGATTGCCAGCGAGCATCGGAACTGTGAGTTGCGATTGCGCGTCGCAGAAATCATCATTGCAGCCAAGCAAAGCGCCTATTGGATCACAAGATGCTCCATTATAAACAGCCAACTTGGTATCATAGGATGAACCGCACAAACTGATAGTAACATTTTCATTCCTGGAGGCAGTATAGAGATACCAAACATTTGGCGCCGTCTGGCAAGTGCCATTGCCGTCGAACGAAGCCATTGCTGTATAGAACGGCAACTCCTCATTTTCGCTTATCGGGATCGCATTTTCGCAGTCATCATTCGGCGGATAAGGAGCAGGCTCGGAAGTGATATTGAGAATATAAGTACCATTGGCACTGTAGGCTTCTACATCAAGATAGTATGTGCCGGGCTGAAGGATTTGGTTGGCAATGTGCGATAGCCCCGGAGGGTAGCCACATTCATCATCGTCGAAATTCACGAAGTTGGTACTTCCGCAGTTGCCATTAGCCCAGATGCCCATCCAGGTATCAAAACCGACAGCTGTATTGCACAGCGAGAAATCCATTAGGGAACGTTCCGTAACGGTAAATTGATAGACAACATCATTACCATGAGCATTATAGTCATTGGTGAAGTCGGCAGTATTCTGAGTGTTGGTGTAGGGGAAAGAAGATATGAGAAGGGGATTATTGCAGTTATCGCCTAACAGAAGCCCTCCGCAGGGGCAACTGCCACCCGATGACCAGCCGCCACCCAATCCCGCACACGAAAGTGGGTCAGTCATGGTGCATAACGAGCCATAGGGGTCGCCATAACAGCAAGCGCCGATAGCAAAAATCGCGTCAACCGTAACATCGTCGATGTAGAGGTTATGGCTACCATAATTACTGTAACCGACGAAATAAATCTTGCCATTGGTCGAAGTAGAGCTAAAAGGGATAACGCTTTGAATCCATGTGCTGGAATTTGGCATCTTCTGCAGCCTCGTCAGGACCCCGGCTTCTGATAAATAAACTACGACAGAATCTGTTCCGGAGGAATGCCAACTCCAATAAGCTATGAAGAAATTACCGCTTTGAGTTGAGAAATCGAGGCTGGGAGTACGCAATGAATCTATGGTACCAATTGCATAATCGTAGATATTAAAGTAAGCGGCGAAGCTTCCTCCGTGAGGTGCATTGGGACCGTGGTCGGTACCATTATCAAAAAGCCAGGGATGAGTAGTGTTGCAACAGTCGGTCCATCCGGCCGGTAGAACACCACCCTCAAATCCCTCACTTAGGAGAACATCGGTGGCCATTGATGGTGTATACCAGGAGGGTATAGTGCCAGGCCCATGATATTTATTATCTTGACCCGGCGCGTCCGCATCGATAGACTTCTTGTCGGTCTGCACTTTTTGGGGCTCAATATCCTGCGCAGGAGTTACCGCAATTATGGTTGTTTGATGTGCATCCCCGACCCCTATTCGCTGGCTATCATTCAGCCCAGCTTTTTGCACAGCACCGAATCCGGCGGCCTTGCTATTAGCTGGTAGGTTTGCCGACGGAGCAGCATAAGCCAAGCTCCAACATAACATCAAAATAGCGATAGAAAAATGAAGAATATTCTTCATATCGTTCTCCAGTCAAATTTAATTTTTTGAAAACAATACTACTGGTTTAATAACTGCAAAAACACGAAATCTGATTTCCTGATTTCTTTGTTATGGTTTCCTGAGGACAGGATATAATACCGTTATGAATGTTACTTCATCACCTCCCCAAAGGCGGGCAATCCGGACAGGGATTGACCAGGTCATAATATTTGAAGTGCCTGACCATCTTGGTTATATCAAGCCCCGTGAACGAGCAAGAGCCATTGACATCTCCGGCTACAAACCAAGTCCCCAGCGGCGGGCAATCGCAGGAGAACTCAGGAGCGGGCCCACCCTTGAAGTATCTGACAGAATAGACGATATCAAGTCCGGTAAAAGTGTTGCTGTTGTTGGCGTCGCCGACTGTGTAGTCGCAGTTCGAATGGTTGGCGATCTGGTTTATAACGGTGTTGGTGACCACAGCCGGATTGAAATCGAAGAAGATCGAGGCTCGATTTTCGATGTAGGCGCCCGCTGGAACGCTGGATATCGGAATAGCCGTAAACCTCACGAAGCCATGACTGCCCGGTTCATCCGTTGTACTATCGGGAAGCATGATATTGGTAAAGGTCCAGGTAATTTCTCGTCCCAAGGTGGCGTAGGTGTAAGAATGAATGCTGGCGCCGCTAACAAAGCTCGATATATTAAGGTTGGAATCCAGTGTGTCTTTAACTACCACATTAATAGCCTCGGCTGTCCCAACGTTCTGGAAATTTATCTGGTAGGTCAGCGTATCCGTTCGTTCAATGATCCCTTCCGGCGAAACCAGTTTTTCATTGGGGTCATAGGACGATCTGACTTCCTGCGTTTCCTCTGAAATGTTATCTATCGGGTAGGCATCATCTCCAACAGCGGGTATTATCTCGGCCGTTGAGCTGAGCGAAATACCAGGATCAACAGTCGAAGGCACCAGGACCATTGCTCTCAGCCAACCTGTCTCTCCCTGAAGAAGTCCGGTCAGGTCCCACGATAGGGTATTGGGGCTTTCGAATTGGCAATCGGGCACGCATCGGCAAAAAGGAGTGCAGGTGCTGTATTCAACCTGACCGGGCAATACTAACGTTACCGTAGCATCCGCTGTCAAATCGCCCTTATTGCGGTATTTTACTCCATAGACCTTATAGAACCCGGGCCTCGCCGGTGTCCCGCCAACATCGCAGGACAGATCCAGGATCGGGCCTCTGGGTCTGGCCCCAAATTTTAAATCGTAGACTTGCTGACCCAAGCTCAGGCTGACGAAGTGAGTTCCCGGCGGGTCTGGATATGTTAATTCCCAATTCGGCTGAAGCTCCAGGCTAACGAAATAATTATCAGCAGAAAGAAAGGGAAATACGTAGTTGCCATCTATATCGGTAACGGTGGAATGTGGTCCGGGAATTAGATTTACTGTCCAATTGCGAAGATTGTCCTCACCTTCGTTCTGCGTGCCATCGCCATTAAGATCATAGAAGACCTTACCAGCAATTAAGGTGGCTCTATTACCGAAGTTGGTTTCATAAATCTGACCGCCGGCGGGCAAATTTATGGAGTGAACTCCTGGCGGATCAGGACATGTCATTTCCCAGTTTGCCTTAAGGTCTTCTCTAACGTTGTAAAGGCCCTCCGGCAAATCTATAAACATATAATCGCCACTAAGATCGGTTGTAGCTGAAATTCCATCCGGGTCTAATATTACGGTCCAATTAGGGAGACCGATCTCGTCTTGATCTTGCGTACAATCATCATCATTATCACTGAACACTCTGCCGGCAATAAAAGAATGGGTACTGGCGTGAATGTTGAGCCTGACCGGATGGCATTCAGGAGCCCATTCCGTTCCTCCGAACTCGTCGCAAAACGCTGTGGGTCCTATTCGGGATGCTTCACCAAAAACGATATCGGTAAACTGGTCGATATGTGATGGATCGGGAATGACTCTGACATTAAATGAGGCTACCTGATGGTAGTTATTGTCAACCAGGGACGTGTTTAGATAGGGATAATAGTAAGCTCCGTTGAGGTCGGAATATCCCAGTATCGCCTGGGTTGTTTTGTTTGTAGTCGGATGATTCACCTCTGGTGCAAGGTAATTACATTCCCACCAACTACCCAATGTGTCAAAGAAAGCTCCGCCTCCCGGAGTTAAGTATCGATTGTCAATTTCGAAAGTCATCGTTACGCCGGAAACGTTTTCGTCATTCTTGACCCAAACCGGTATAGAAACTACCTCTCCCAGTTCAACTTCGATATCCGTTCCGGATGGATCGCCCAGCCAAATCTCATCGAGATTGGGCGTGGGATCTGATAGCATTTCCGCCGGTGTATCAGGATTAATTATTATCTGGTCTCCATTATTTTTTAGAACTAGTAGTGGTAGGCAACTTGGGCAAGGCGTAAACGGAAGCCGGTACAACTTATAGTAACCAATCATATAAGTGACATCTATCCCGTTGACACTACAACTGCCGTTAACATCGGCGCCCGCATAATATGACGCTTCCTGAGGACAAGGGCCGGTAGGTGTTCCGCAGTCAATCGGAGGGACATCAAATCCCCGAAAATACCGAATCAAATAGATGACATCAGCGAGGGCTGTTGGGCCTTGATAATTATTGACATCACCGACGGTATATGAACATTGGCCTAAGGCGATGTTATTTTCGGAAATCATAAAAATATTTAAAAAAAGCAGGATAACAATACCTGCACTTATGGCATGCTTTGTCTGAGGATTAGATAACAGTTTGGGTAATATTTGTGGGAATTTCATATTCAGCCTCACAGTTTTGTCGGGTTTTTATTGCGCCTTACAAAAACTACCAGCATTATTTATCTCATGCCAGCCTCCATCCGATTTATCTTCGAATTGAATTTTCCGGTGATTCGATTAATCGCTGAAGATGCAAATTTCAAAATTTCCACAAATAAAATACCCGAAGCTAAATTAGCTGAAAAAAAGATCTATAGAGCAACTGATGACAAATTCAAAGGTGCAAATCACTGTAAGCGCGTATTCTGGTAATAAATAAACACTTTGCTCAAAATTGTCAACAGAATTTTCGCATAAATAATTGCAGAAAAAAAGCGGCGTTGGGTATTAGAAACCAACGCCGTATAAAGTATCTTGTTACAGTGTCCTATGGGCAATCGGGGCAACGGCGGGGCGCCGGGCCAAACCCTTTGCAGTAGGTAACATCGAAGGTTATATCAAGCAGGTTGAAGGCGCAATCGCCATTGGCGTCGGCGGCGGCATAGACTCGGCCATGGCTGCCGCATTGGCAGGAATCCCGCGGAACCGGCCCAACACCTTTTATATAATTGACACCAAAAAGCACATCCATACCATTGAATGTATGCGAACCGTTGGCATCGCCGGGAACGAACACGCATTGCGGACCATCAAGCTGATTGAGATCATATGTATACATCGACCGTCCGTGAGTACCGGAGACGAGTTTGCGGGTGGCGTTATTCAAATCGATATCGAAGACAGGGCAGATTGACTGATTATCGCCCAATAATTGCCAGAGAGTTCCGCCGTTCTCAGTGTAATATACTCCAAAATCGGTGCCGACGAAAAGGCGCTGCTGGTGTTCAGGATCGGGCAGGATATCATTAACGGGGATATCAATCAAATTCCCGCTGATATCGCTCCAGCTTGTGCCGTTATTGGTGGTCTTAAAGATATGCGAGAGATGATCGCTTTCATGATAACCGGAAAATGTTACATAGGCGGTCGCTGTATCGAATACGTCAGCGGTGACCCTGGTGCACCAGCGATCGGGCAGGCTGCCAGATACATTGGTCCAGTTGGTTCCTCCGTTGGTGGTGACCCAGACACGGGAATCATCGGTACCAACCCAGATAACGCTGGCCGAAAGAGGCGATTGGCAAATGGTGGTAATCGTTCCGAAGACCAGATTTCCTCCGCCGCTACCGCCGGTGAGATCGGGGCTGATAACGCTCCAGAGGGCACCGCCATTGATCGTCTTATATAACTTTTGAGCGCCGTAAAAAAGAATCAGATGATTGAAAGGACTCATCACTACGGGTGTACACCAGTTGACGCGTTCGCTGGTATTAATGCCGTCTAAGATGATATCCCAATTATTCCCCAAGTCGGTCGACTTGCCAAGATAGCCATATTGCGATTCGGCATAAATAATGTTGGAGTTGGTGAAATCAACAGCTGAGTAAAAACCGTCACCGCCGAAAAGAACATCCCAATTGTTCGGAGCGCCATCCAGGGTGCGGGGGATGCTGTTATCCTGTGTACCTCCGTAGAGACGCTGCGGCGTGCGGGAGTCGATAGTCATGGCGTAGAATTGGGTTATCGGAAGATCGTAAAGTTTCGCCCAGGATAAACCGTTGTTTGTTGATTTAAATACACCTCCATCGTTGCCACTAAAGATGAGGTTGGGATCAGTCAAGCTCGGAGCCCAGGCGTGCTGATCGACATGCATGAAACCGGTGATATCGCTCCAATGCGCGGCGCCGTCGGTGCTTCTCCACATATAGACATCGCCGAAATAGACAGTATTGGCGTTAGTGGGATTAACCCAGATCCGTCCAAAATACCAGCCGAATCCGGAAAAAGTACTCGGCGCGGGAGAAATCAGACGCGAGCTCCAATTTGCGCCGCCATCGGTGGAGCGCCAGAAGCCGATAAGATTACCGGGGTCATTACTGTAGCTGGCGTAGATGATATCCGGATTGCTGGGAGCGATCGCCAGTCCGATACGTCCGACTGTCGATGATGGCGCGGGCAATCCGGTCGAGAGCCTGTTCCAGGTATCGCCACCGTCAGTTGATTTCCAGATGCCGCTGGATAATCCGCCGACGCGGCGATAGCGTGGGTTTCTGAGTCTCTCCCACATTGATGCAAAGATGATATTGGGGTTGGTTGGGTTGATGGCGATATCGATAGCTCCGGTTGAATCGTTGCTATATAAAACTCGCTCCCAATTGACGCCGCTATCGGTTGAACGGTAGACGCCGCGTTCGGGATTTTTACCGAACAG
>DOTU01000322.1:4326-6216 GCA_003520965.1 Candidatus Zixiibacteriota bacterium | reverse complement strand
CCCATCCTGTCCACCGACGCCGTAAAGCTTTTACACAATAAACAAATAGGCCCCGATGCCATCATCGGGGCTTTTTTTATCTCCTGGGGTGTCGGGTCGCCCGACCCGACACCTAAATGCCGTCAGGTGAGGCCACCTGACGGCACAAAATATTGGATGTCCCGCTTATTTTGCCGGGTGCAAGCTCCCGCGCTTCGGCTCCCCTTTCAACCTAAATCTCGGCGTTAACTCCTATACCGGCCGCGAGCGCCTTATCATAAACAAGCTTGGCTGTAGCCACGTCCTGAATCGCGAGGCCATTCGATTTGAAAAGTGTGATCTCATCCGGGTTTGTACGACCAGCTTTCTTACCAATGATAATTTCGCCCAGTTCAGCCCAGATATGGTTCTCAGAAATGATACCGTCCTTAATCGGGATCATGATGTCCCCGGCCTCTTTCAGGCAGGCTTCGCGGGAATCGGCTATCAGCTTGGAGCTTTTGATGATCTCGGCATCAAGCTCACGAGCCCCAGGGGTATGGCTGCCGATACCATTGATATGGGTACCTTTCTTGACTTTCTTTCCATCGAAAATGGGAGTTGGCGATGAGGTAGCGGCGCAAATGATATCAGCTTCAAGAATCTTATCTGGCGAATCAACTTTGATGACATCAAGATGAAGCTTCTCCCCCATCTCTTTAGCAAACTTGGCGGCGGCCTCATCGATTTTGTCATAGACATAAGCTCTGGATAACTCCCGTGCACACGCGACTCCCCATAGCTGCATTTTGGCCTGAACCCCCGCCCCAAAAATACCGGCTACTTGTCCCTTATCTTTTCTGGCCAGATAAGCCGTAGCCGCCCCACTCGCCGCGCCTGTGCGCACCGCCGTCAGGTATCCGCCATCCATAATGCAGATAACATCGCCGGTCTCGGGATTCTGTAAAAGGACTTTGCCGATTGTGGTTGGCATATTATGTTTGGTGGGATTATTCTTATAAACGGTAACTACTTTACAAGCCAAGGCCCCCATCTCTTTCAGATAGGCTGGCATATATAGCGCCAGACCATCGGGGGGAGTGATATTTATCCGAAGCGGCAGCACTGCAGTGCCCGATGCCAGTTCACTGAAGGCTTTCTCTACCACCTTCATGCAATCGGGCATATTCAGAACCTTTATCACATCGTTTTTTGAAAGTAGTAATGTCATAAGTTCCTCCCTGTTTTGCATGCCTTATTTGTGTTAGGCAAGTTAGCGCACCGGGAGGTACGCCAACCACTGTAATCTTACTTTAAAAACTTACCGTTTTTGAAAAAGAGCTCGCCGTCGGCATAAATCTCGCCGCCTTTACGCAAATCACAAACCATATCCCAATGGATACCGGACTGATTCTTTCCGCCGGATTCAGGATATGATTGCCCGAGCGCCATGTGAATCGTGCCGCCGATCTTCTCATCAAAGAGCGTATTACGAGTAAACTGTTTGATCCCAAAATTGGTGCCGATAGCTACCTCGCCAAGAAAGCGAGCACCCTTATCGACATCGAGCATGGTGTTTAGAAATTCTTCGCCCTTGGACGCTTTGGCGCTGACAGCTTTGCCATTTTTAAATTCGATCCGCACATCCTCCGCTTCTCGACCGGAAAACTCGGCCGGGAACGAGAAATGGATATACCCGCTGGCCGAATCCTCAATCGGCGCAGTAAACACTTCGCCATCGGGGAAATTGTTGGCGCCATCGCAGTTTATCCAGATTCGTCCCTTGACATTATATTTGAGATCTGTGTCCGGAGCCATAATCCGAATCTCTTTTTTGTGTTTGAGATAGTTAATCAGGCGCTGATTGTATTTAGATGTTTTCTTCCACTCGGCCACCGGATCCTTTTTATCGAGCGCGCAGGCGCCAAATAC
>DOTU01000322.1:0-4042 GCA_003520965.1 Candidatus Zixiibacteriota bacterium | reverse complement strand
GACATGCCGGCATCCTGGGCCGAGGCGTAAGTTGGATAAAGGCAGCCCACCCAATTCAGCTTGCCTTTGGCGGCGCGCTCCATATATCGTTTCATAAATGGGGCCGCCGCTTTATGCGCAATCGCCTGCTTTTTAGGATCGATGTTAGTAAGCGATCTGGTATTATAAATAGACATAATCCCAACTGCCGCATCGATCTTTTCAATTTCGAATTTGCTGATGGGAGAAATGAACTTGAGTTGCTTTTCCGACGCGTATTTGTAATAGGTTTCTTCGATTCCCTCGATACCTATCTTTGTATATGGATGCGCTCCCAAAAGAATGGCTTTCTTAAAAAGCTCCCTGACCAGAGGGGCGGCCAGCTCGGTCGCGTTTATTACCATCAACTGGCCCTCTTTTAATTTTACGCAATAATTGAGAAGAACATCGGCAAGCTTAGTTATTCGCGGATCTTTCATGATTCCACCTTTCACAAACAACACCCATTCGACGTGCACAACGCTTAACCGGTAGCAAGCGTAAAGTTCAATAATTATATAGTAAATTGATTGAAAATGCCAATTACAAATAATTAGCCCGTTAGGGGACCTAAAACCACCTGCGGTTATCCCAATAACTCATTCTTCTTTTGATAAAGCCTTTCAAGCTCATCATAGAGGCGGTCCCGCTCGTTGAGCAATCCTGCCAGATGCTGCCAATCGCTGGATGATTCGGAAGCTGTCAGAGTATCCTCAGTTTCAACGATTTTCTTTTCTAGACTCGCGATTTCGGAATCCAATTTCTGAATAATAATTGGGTTGATCCGCTTTTCACGTGGTTTTGACGGGGCCTCTTGGGTTTTGGCCTTCGATACCTGTGGCTTGACAATTTCCTGAGCAGCAAGAATCTTATCTCGATACTCAGAGAAATCTCCCAGGTAGATCCTAACCGTACCGTTCTCTAAAGCGAATATCTTCTCGGCAAAATTATCCAGAAAATATCGGTCGTGTGAAACGCATAGGATAGTGCCCTCGAACTCCGCTAAGGCCGCCTCCAACGCCTCCCGTGAGGGGATATCGAGATGGTTGGTCGGCTCGTCAAGCACCAGGAAATTGGGAGCTGTAGCAATCAAACGTCCCAACGCCAGCCGCGACTGCTCTCCGCCAGAGAAAGAGTCAACTTGACGGAAAACATCCTCGCCTCTAAAAAGAAATTTGGCCAGATAGGCACGCACTTGACCCTCGTTGAGCTCCGGTCTTATATCCCATATTGTTTGCAGTGGTGTGGAGTTTGGGTTGAGATTTTCCGTAAGTTGGTCATAGTAGCCGATAGTCAGTTTCCTGCCCAGCTCAAGTTTTCCGTTCTGCGGGGCAAGCTTTCCCGTAATCAGATTGATAAGGGTCGTTTTGCCTGAGCCATTCGGACCAACCAATCCAATCCGATCCCCCCTCTCGATTTCGAAATCAAGGTCGTGTAGAATAGGAATGCTGTTATATGCAAAGCTCGCTTTCTGACACTGCACCACTATTCGCGTGGAGCGCTCGGCGCCGGAAAACCTGATATGGGCTACATCAGCTGTGCCGGGTGGACGTTCCAGCCGCTCTAGCTTCGAGAGCATCTTGCGCCGCGACTGTGCTTGTCGGGTTTTCTGCCCATAAATATTTCGCCTGATGAAATCCTCGGTCTTGGCGATAAACTCCCGTTGGGCCTCGAAGGTTTTGGAAAGGATTTCCAGCCGTTTTTCTCGCTCCACCACGTAATTTTCATAATTTCCCGGATAGACTGCGATTCGCCCCAGCGTTAACTCCCAGATTGCGGTGGCTGTCTTCTGAATAAAAGCCCGGTCGTGCGAAACATACAATATGCCGCCGGAAAAGCCTCTCATATACGATTCCAAAAACTCCAGGCCGGAGATATCGAGATGGTTGGTTGGCTCATCGAGCAGAAACAGCTCCGGAGCAGCTATCAGGGTACGAGCCAGGGCGGCGCGGTTTCGCTGGCCGCCGGATAGCTCTACAACCTTCATCCCGAAATCGCTATCGGCAAAACCGAGGCCGCGAAGAATATCAGCAGCGCGAGATTCCAGGTTGTACCCCCCAGACGCCTCAAAGACCTTTTGAAGCGTTCCCAATTCGCCTAAAAGAGAAGTGTTGTGAGAGTCTTGCGGCAGAAGATCATGTATCTCTTCGATACGTCGCTTGATTGAAAGAAGCCGTTCCAGGCCGCTTAAAACATAATCGAAAAGTATATCATCTCCGGAAATTTCGATCGTCTGGGCTAAGTAGCCGCGCCTGACAGCATTGGGTATCTCGACACTTCCCATATCGGGATTGATTCTCCCGGCCAGTATCTCAAGGAGGGTGGTTTTACCGGAGCCGTTGATACCCAACAGGGCAATCCGGTCTCCTTCCTTGATAGCGCCAGCAGCCCCGGATAGCACATTGCGCGACGGGTACGTTTTATCTATTGCGGTAAAAGATGCCAGGATCATTAATAACGTGTCATTGCGAGGAGTCCATTTGGACGACGAAGCAATCCCCAATCCTACAGCCGGGGCATTCTCCTTAACAAGTGACGCTTTATGCAGGGGGATTGCTTCGTCCCGATGAAGCATCGGGACTCCCAATGACATTTCTCCTTTTATTGCAGCGGTCAGGGCATACCTGACCGGACATTATAATCGTCCCTCTATTTTCGGCAAATAAGAACCGGAGCGAGTTTTCCCTCTCCGGTTTATCGGTTAAAACTCCTATGTAATATACGGAATTTACGAATGTACGTCTACTCCTCGTCGTCGATAGGGACACAGGCCTCGGTCGGGCAGACCTCGGCGCAGTTACCGCAATCGGTGCAGAGATGAGGATTGATCACATAAACAGGATCACCGGCGGTGATAGCGTTTTCCGGACATTCCGGCAAGCAGGCGTCGCACATGATGCAATCATTGGTAATGATATAAGCCAAAATACCTCCCATGCCTTCGCGGCTCTGAATACCACTTTCCAGACGACCGCAAAACCATACTATTTGGGCGCATATAAAAAAGACTGACCGACTCTGTCAAGGGAAATTCTGTGGGTGGCTAAATCGTGACGTCAGGTCCCCGAACCTAACGCCCATCCAACATCGTAGGTGGCATGCTTCCCGAAATCCGCTTGGGATAAAGGAAAGCATGTTTTCTTAGTCCGGCAGCTGCCGGACTCAGGAAACTTGCCACCCCATGTGTAGAATAATGCGCCAGGCGGCAGTGCATTGAGAGGTAACCTTTTCAAACCGCTCCCAATTGCAGCTTTATATGTTATTTGTTCAACAGAGAAAAAAAACAGAGGCCGGAACGGGAGATGCTCCGGCCTCTTCGCTGAAGGAGGTTATGTCTGGGAGAACACAGACCGGATGCTATCTAATACAATCTTGGTAGTCGAGTCCTTTCTATGTTCGCTGCTACCCGCTCGCTTCGTCTTGAACGCCGGCAGATTAACCACATAAGTCACCTGGCCGATATGATGCGTCTCGTGCATGTAGCTATAAGCCAGATGCTGCCCGACACTCTCGAACTGACCCCAGCTTGATTGATTCAATAGCGATTCGCTAACATGTTTTAGAAGATGATCAGTAGTTGATGAGAGTTTCATAAAACGCGTCATTAATTGCTGAGGTGGAGGGTAAATCGACGGGTCGCTTGATGGCTTGGTGCCGCGGGCAAAGAGATCACCCAGGTTGCGCGTTGACGGGTCCCCGCCCAAGAGTTCTACAATCTCACCCCGGTTAAGAACAATATGCCCTAAAAGCCAAATCAATGGGTTGCCTCTCCCCTCCGGCCTGATGAAAAACTTATCCGCCGAAACCCCATCCAGAGTCCTGGCCAGATAGGCCAGATTAAACCTAAAAAGCTCGCTAAACAGGCCCGTGGCTACCATAGAATTACCTCATTTCCCCGGAAAATATCCCAGTAATTAACAAACTTGGTTGAAGGATGTAAAAAACATGCCGTAGCGTTTCAAAATGCAATGGCCGCGAATCGAATGTTATCCTGCAAGAGGTTACATGTGCCGATAGAAATGCC
>DOTU01000243.1:9672-17187 GCA_003520965.1 Candidatus Zixiibacteriota bacterium | reverse complement strand
CAACGAGGCCTATATGAATACCGGCGTACAGCGCTCAGGGTTGACTCCGTATGATGCTCGCACCTCGACTTCGCCGTCGGGTTCTGTGAGTTTCGGCAACCAGCATCAGAAGAAGAATCTGCTTGAAATCTGCGCGGCGCACAATATCCCTTACGCGGCCACAGCCACGGTTGGCTATCCGCAGGATTTGATGAGCAAGGTTAAGAAGGCTCTCAAGATCAAAGGGCCGAAATTTCTGCACGTACACGTGCCTTGCCCGTTGGGCTGGATTTACAAGGCTGAGGAGACGATCGAGATCGCGCGTATTGCGGTCAACACCGGGCTGTTCCCGATTGTTGAGTTCGAGTGGAACAAGCTCACCCGCGTGCGCAAGATAGGGAAGAGCCGTCAGCCGGTGGAGGATTACCTCAAGCCGCAGGGACGGTTCAAGCATCTGTTCAAAGCGGGCAGCGAAGCCGAGCTTGAGAAGATCCGCCAGATCGCCGAGAATAATATTCAGAAGTACGGGCTGATTTAAACTAAGTCAGTTTTAAGCGATTTATGTAGGGGCGTATTCGAGTGAATGCGCCCCTATTTGTTTAACTAAAATATTCTATCAATGAACGGTGAACGTTTCACCTGTAGCTCTTGAATCTATCATTCAACAATTACTATTTTGTAATTGTACCCGTTACAGCCTTCAAAAAGTACATTGCCTTCGGTAAAACCGCATGCTCGGCCAACACCTGGAGCACCTTCATAGTAAACGGGCAGTTCAATCCACAAATCCATGCTTGGCGGAGAAATATATACCGACACCAGGGGCATGTCGCTAAGGTGAATCGCAGGAATGCTTACGTAATAGTCGAGGTCAGTGGGTATCGGAGTAGTGCTTAAATAAACAGTTCTCGTCCCGGGTCCTGGTTCACCTTGCAACCCTTGCGGCCCAACAGGGCCTTGCTTGCCTTGGCAAGAAATCATAACAGCTAAAGTTCCAACTACGAGTAGTACTTTTTTCAACTTGTCCTCCATCGAAAGTAATTGTTTACTCCAAGATTGAAAGTAGTAACATATTAAGGCTTTCCATAGATTATTGTGATTCGATTAGTTTCCTTCCAAGAACACGTATAGCCACCGCATTTCCTTTTCGTTCAGTTCCTGTGCCTAAAAAAGCGCCAGCAACTTTCGCCCCTGCCCCAGGTTCATTGATTTTAGGAAGGAGCACTCCATTTCCCCCCAAAGCTCCAGCTTTTTTTCGTAATGCATTTAGCATTCCTGTTTGCGAAGTATACTCCCCTGAACCAGTAGCTTCAATCATTGCTACCCGGATGTAATTCAATGAATCAAGTTCTGACTCAGTCGTAAAAATGCGGACAGAATCTGGAGGTACTGGAGCATAGTGTTGTGCTGATGGATCAAGATAAATTCCTTTGGTAGTAACGCAAGCTACGATTAATAATAATCCAGCGATAGCAAGCAATAAATAATTGAGTTTTCGATTGTTCATCATACCTCCGACGGTAACTTTGTTAAACTCATACAAATTGTTATTACACCTCTAAATGAATAGCTTAATAGCCCCGCCTAAGCTGCAGAATCAAAGTAAGCGCCCTTATTATAGCCTTCCGGCTCCGCTTGTCAAGGGAAATTGGATAGGTTAGCCAAGTATTGCGCGAAGCGTCAGAAACGAGTTCCTGCCGCCGAGGGAACTTATGTATTACTACTGCTAATAGCCAGTATATCCGGCCCTTTTGGCGTTAGCTATACAGTCTTCTTTGTTTTTATAACCCTCGGTCGAACTACCCACGATTTTGCCGTTAGTCGCTGTACGTCTCCAACGCCATTCGCCTTTTGAATCTTTATAGAATTCCCATTTATCTTGCGCCATAGTCATCACCTCCTTTCATGGCTCTTATGAATTACTATTTAATAACATCTCAAACTATGAAAAGGATGCTTGTCAGTTATTATGAGCGAATTTCTCTTTACCCCTTTTTTTTCAGCGTCTCAACCACGCTTGTAGATTTGTGCTTTTGGGCTTCTTTAACGGGCATAAATCTGCCGGTCTTGGCGCTGCGGCCAATCTTCTGGGATTTTCCTTTGGCTGCCATTTAGGTTACCTCCGATGAATAAAATTATCGATACAAACCACAAAACGGATAAATGTACAAATAAATTTCCTTCACCCGAGGCACGCGGATAAAAGAGAGTATGTCTATTTATAGTTAAAGTGGAGCATATTCGTCAAGCACTATTTTTGAGGATACTTGAGTTGGCATCTGTAGATCAATGCCAGCCACTCACAGTTTTGGAAGAACTACGTCAGGAACCTTTAAGTGGCGTATCCTGTTTAGGCATTAGATATTTACAACAAAGGAGAAATTATGCCGCTATACATGGACGTTCATAAGAACGTTAACGGGCTTACCGCCGAGGCCGTTGCCGATGCTCACCGTAAAGATGTTCAAACGCAGAAGAAGCATGGCGTGAACTACAAACAATATTGGTTCAACGAAAAGGACGGGACTGTCTTTTGTCTATTCGAGGCTCCCAACAGCGAAGCAGGCGAGAAGGTTCACCGCGAGGCGCACGGCCTTGTTGCCGATGAGATCATCGAAGTCAAAGAAGGCAAGTAGTAGAAAACTTTGGCTCAGAGGTGGCCGGGGCGCTTGCAAAAGGCCCCGGTTATTTTATTTGGGGGAAATTACCACATGGTATGATTTAATCAATTGCTTGACCATGGCAAAATTTTGAGATACAATCAGGCAAACCTTAAGGAGGCGTTATGAAAGCCAATGTAGGCGGGATTGACAGGGCGCTGCGCATCATATTCGGTTTGGTGCTATTGGCGCTGGGCATATTTGTGATGAAATCGGGCGCCCTGATGATCATATTTGTGATTATCGGAGCGATATTATTCTTAACCGGGTTATTCCGGTTCTGCGGGCTGTACCCGCTGCTGGGGATCAATACCTGTTCGAGTAAAACTGATAAACCATAGGTTGACCTGGCGTCCAGTTGTATAAAACAACGGCGGTCAGGTGATGGCAGTCGAAAAGGATCGACTCTTTCAACCTGACCGCACAGCAAAAAAACTGTCGGGTCAGGCGACCCGACAGCACGTCGAATGTTAGTCTCTTCGCTTGGTGGTTACAAGCGCGTCGTTTGCATTTCCAGCTTGCGCTCTTTGAAGCGCATATTGACGAAATCCCAGTTGATCAGGTTATCGATAAACGCTGTTACATAATCGGGACGGCGATTCTGGTAGTCGAGATAGTAAGCGTGTTCCCATATATCGAGACCCAGAAGAGGAATCATGTTGTGGATTATTGGGTTTTCTCCATTGGGAGTTTTCATAACCCGCAGCTTGCTGCCGTCGAGCACCAGCCAGGCCCAGCCGCTTCCAAACTGCGTGGTGGCCGCGTTCTTAAACTCCTCGACAAACTTCTCGTAACTTCCGAAATCGGTCTTGATCTGCTCAGCTATTGGTCCGGTCGGGGATTTTCCGCCACCCGGCTTCATGCAGCTCCAGAAGAAGGTATGATTCCAGGCCTGAGCTACGTTATTGAAGATAGCCGTCTGCTTGGGATCGTTGGCGGTCTTCTTAATGACACTCTCCAATGTTTCCTTTTCAAACGGCGTGCCAGCGAGGAACTTGTTGGTGTTATCGATATAGGTCTTATGGTGCTTATCGTGATGGAATTCCATCGTTTTAGCGCTGATATAAGGTTCCAACGCATTCTTTGCGTAGGGAAGTTCGGGTAAATTAATCGGCATAACAACTCCTTTGTATTAAACGGTTACTTTTAACTAACAAACAATCACCTGCTATGGGAATTATTCCTTTGTTCGCTATAACTATATATGTGAACCAAAAACTCCAGTCAAGGCCTTACATGATTTATTTCAGGTACCGTTTGTGGTTTCATCCGGTACTCAAACGGCTGCCTTGTGCTTCTCCTCCTGATGACGTTTCTTAAAAATGTTGATCAGGCTGCCGGCCAGGATCGTTTCTATTTGACGGCTGGTTAGGGAATGATGGATCAGATATATTTCATTTTTGGTTTTGTTGACAACCTCGAGTTCAGTGGAATTTTGAATTTTACTGGCTATATTTTTAATTACCAGATAATCGTCTTGAGAAATTTTATCATAATCCGTCGGATTGTTAAACTCCAAAGGGATAACCCCGAAATTGGTCAAATTTTGCCAGTGAATGCGGGCAAAACTTTTCGCCAATACCGCCCGCAAACCGAGATAACGGGGCGCCAGAGCGGCATGTTCTCGGCTTGAGCCTTGTCCGTAATTCTTGCCTGCAACCACAAAAGAGCCGGTATCCTTATGCTTCATGGCTCGGGCATGATAGGTCTCGTCAATCTGCGAGAATACGAATTTGCTGACCTCCTGAATATTGCTTCTAAACGGCAACGATTTTGTGCCTGATGGCAAGATCTCATCGGTTGAAATATTATCGCCAAGCTTTAGAAGCACCGGCCCCTCGATCGTATCAAGAAGCGGATCAAACTCAGGGAGAGATTTAATATTAGGCCCTTTCTCAAGGGTGACATCATCACCGCATTTCGCGGGCGCGATCAGCATGGCCGCATTTACGATTAGCGAATCAGGTTCTTTGAAAACCGGATAGGGCATATCAAGCGTGCGAGGATCGGTAATTACACCGGTTAGAGCAGAGGCCGCCGCCGTTTCCGGGCTGCACAGATAAACTAAATCGTCCTTGGTGCCGGAGCGTCCGGGAAAATTGCGCGGTATGGTGCGCAAGCTGATTTTGTGCGTTGCGGGAGCCTGCCCCATGCCGATACAGCCGTTGCAGCCAGCCTGATGAATCCGTCCGCCGGAGCGAATGAACATGCCCAGGTATCCCAAAGCTACGAGATTTTCCAGCATTTGGCGTGAGGAGGGATTTATATCTAAAGAAACATGGTCACTTATTTGACGACCTTGCACGATCATTGCAGGCACGGCGAAATCTCGAAGGCCCGGATTTGCCGACGAGCCAATCATAGCCTGGTAAATCTCTCGTCCAGCAACCTCACGCACGGGTACCACGTTACCAGGGCTGCTGGGTAATGCGATCAAGGGTTCGAGAGTAGAAAGGTCGATTTCCTCATTTTCATCATAGGTTGCGCCGGGATCGGCAATGATTTCTGTCCAGGCATCCTCGCGCTGCTGAGCGCGCAAGAATCGCTTGATTTCGTTGTCAGACGGAAACACGGTTGTCGTAGCGCCAAGCTCGGCGCCCATATTAGCGATTACATGTCGATCCATAGCGGATAGATGATCAAGCCCCGGACCATAATATTCGATAATTTTGCCAACTCCACCGCTGACTCCGTGCCGGCGAAGCATCTCCAATATTACATCCTTAGCGCTGACCCAATCCGGGAGTTTGCCGGTTAGTTTAACACCCCAAATTTTCGGGGTTTTAATATAAAAGAGATCGCCAGCCATGGCCATGGCAACTTCCAAACCACCCGCGCCGATAGCCAGCATTCCCTGTGCACCCCCCGAACAAGTATGGCTATCCGATCCAAGAAGAGTTTTTCCGGGAATTCCGAAACGCTCAAAATGAACCGGATGGCTCACTCCGTTTCCGGGGCGGCTGAACCAAACTCCAAACTTCCGGCAGGCGCTTCTCAGGAAAAGATGGTCATCGGCATTTTTAAAATCTGTTTGAATAAGATTGTGATCGACATATTGAGCTGAAAGCTCTGTCTTAACCCGATCCAGCCCCATCGCCTCAAGCTCCAGCATCACCATAGTTCCGGTGGCATCCTGGCATAGGGTTTGGTCGATTCTAAGTCCTATTTCCTCGCCGGGTAGCATTCGTCCCGAAACCAGATGGCTTTCCAACAGCTTTTGGGCCACATTCTTACTCACATTTCCATCCTTTCCAACCAGAATCAAAATGAAATGGCATCAGTTTACTATGTTCGATACATGGATAGAACGTCACTTGATTGGCAATGGTTCCTTTTACCTTATCGGAATTATTGTTATACAGAACCCTTTGATAAATTATCGATTAGCAAAATAATGGTTGTAATTTTATAATATGAATACTATTATATTTCAATGAAAATAAGTGGATTCAATTATCTCAGTAGAATAGAAAGGTGAAAAATCGACATGCCGTGGATGGGGTTTCTCACCAATGATATTGCCATAGATTTAGGTACTGCCAATACATTGGTCTATGTTAAGGGACAAGGGATTGTCCTCAATGAACCGTCAGTTGTTGCAGTAGATAAACGCTCCAATAAAGTTCTCGCAATAGGAATCGCAGCCAAAGAGATGCTTGGCCGTACGCCCTACGAGATTTCAGCCATTCGACCGTTAAAGGACGGCGTTATTGCTGATTTCGAGGTCAGCGAAAAGATGCTGGCCGATTTTATCAGGCGCGTGGTAAAACATCGCTATCTGATGAAACCGCGTATCATAATTTCGGTTCCATCGGGAATTACCGAGGTTGAAAAACGAGCCGTACGCGACAGCGCCGAAAACGCCGGCGCCCGCGAGGTCTTTCTCCTCGCCGAGCCAATGGCGGCGGCAATCGGAGTTGGCCTTCCGGTGGATCAGCCATCCGGTTCAATGATCATCGATGTCGGCGGCGGTACAACTGAAATCGCCGTCATCGCTTTAAACGGTATCGTAAATAATACTTCGATTCGTATCGCAGGTGATGAACTTGACGATGCCATTATTATGTACTTGAAGAAAAATTATAATTTACTCATCGGTGAACGTACTGCCGAGGAGATCAAGTGCAAAATCGGATCGGCCTATCCTCTTGAAAAAGAGGACTCAATGGAAGTTAAGGGACGCGATCTTGTAGCTGGCGTGCCCAAGACGATGAAGGTTACTTCTGGCCAGATTCGCGAAGCGCTGGCCGAAACTGTAACCTCGATTGTAGAGGCGGTCAGGCAGGCTCTCGAGCAAACACCACCAGAGTTGGCATCAGATATATTGGATCGCGGCATCATTATGACCGGCGGTGGCGCGCTCCTGCGCGGTTTGGATAAACGTCTCAGGCAGGAAACTAACCTGCCGGTAATCGTAGCTGATGATCCCCTCACCTGCGTGGTCAGGGGAGCTGGCAGATGTTTGGAGAATCTACCGCAATATTCGAAGGTGCTTTCTAAGTCTAGACGCGACTAATACTTAGCCGCTCCCCATAGAAGGTGTTAAACCTATGTCTGACAAAAGGGTCAAACATTTTGGAGGCATGGATAACGAGATATCTAAGGGGAGAATTAGCGATGAGACCTTTAAGAAGGCCATCTTTGAGTACAGAGAAAGGATCTTCCTGGTGATCCTGCGGTTCATCAAAAATAGGGATGATGCCAAAGATCTCACCCAGGAAACTTTCATTAGAGCCTATCGCTCAATAGATAATTTTCGGGGCGATTCGGGCATCTATACCTGGCTTTATAAGATCGCGATAAATCTTGCCATAAATTATAAAAACAGAAATCGGATATCCTCGTTTTCCTCAATAGATGATGTTCCTGAGATTTC
>DOTU01000243.1:0-9353 GCA_003520965.1 Candidatus Zixiibacteriota bacterium | reverse complement strand
TGGAGGCGGCGATTGCTACCTTGCCGACCAGACAGAAGGCCGTTTTCATTCTTCGCTATTACGAGGAAAAGCCTCATGCCGAAATCGCCGGACTTCTGGGAATATCCGAGGGTGCCGTTAAGGCTCATTATCATCAGGCAATTAGAAAGCTGCGCGGCGAATTAGGCGCATATTTAAGAGCGGAGGTTCCATGAACTGCAAGGAATTTCGCAAACAGATAGATCTTGGTTTAGTGAAGTCTGATAACCAGCTTTCCGCTGAGTTGGAGGCGCACGTTGTTTCCTGCCCTCAATGCACTGTTTATTTAAATAATCTCTCATTGATGCAAAAAGCACTGAATGAAACTGATCTTGTGGTTCGCCCTGGCGAGCTTGATGATATAAATTTTGAGAAGATTATCTCGATGGCGCCGGTTAAGGCTAAAGAACACAAATCGGTCAGGATTGCCTGGCCGTTCAAGTGGCTTTTAGCTCCTGCTATCGTTGCAGCGGCGGCTGTGCTGATATTTCTACCTTCCAAGCCTGTTCAGAATTCTAATAATTCTTTGGCCGGAGCTGTGGTTTACTCAACACAGGAAATCGAAAACACAATCCTCTCGTCGGATAGTCTTGGGGTTGAACTTCTCGCGTCTCTGGCCGGCGATAATATCGATCTCGACAATGCGTCTGATGAACTTTTGCGGGATTCCGATATCAATGATATCTTAAACAGCATGTCGGCTGATGAGTTGAACAACCTCTATGAAAAAATAGATAATTTGAAGGGATGAGGGATTATATGAAAATCACTAAGTATTTAGTAATGGCCATAATGATTGTTTCGGCGGGAGTTACGCTGGCGCAACCGGGGCCGCCGCCTATGGGGCCCGAGGGTGGTCCCATGCGCGAGAAACTTCGCGAACGAATCAATACTATGAAGGTCTGGAAACTAACCGAGGAAGTCGGGCTCACTCCCCAGCAATCTGAAAAGTTCTTTCCGATCTATAACAAATTTCAGAAAGCCATGGATGATATCGAAATGAAAAGGGGAGAGCTGGTCGACCGTTTGGAGAGCTTAGCGGACAGTCAAAGCGCTTCTAATAAGGATATTGCCGAAGCTATGGCCGCCGTAAATGATATCCCCAGGCAAATGTTGGCTGAAAGAGATAAATTCATAAAAGATATTTCCACCATTTTACCGCTTCAACAGCAAGCTAAGCTAGTCGTATTCGAGGAAAGATTCAAGCAGCGGTTGCAGGAATTTATTCGCGATATGCGTCAGGACAATAGGGGCGGTAGAATGAGGGATAACCAGTAAGTTGAAAGAAGGAGGCAAGGAAATGAAAAAAGCAGTATTTATCGCCATAATGGTGTTAATCGCAGCGCCGGTGATTTTTGCCCAGCCCATGGATATGGGCCGGATGGGGGATAAGCTAAAGCTTTCCGATCAACAGATTGAACAGATGGAAAATTTTAAGATGCAGAATGCCAAGGATATGATCAAACCGCAAGGGGATCTAAAACTGGCAAAAATCGAACTCAAGCAGCTTCTCATGAAGTCAAAAATCGATGAGCAGGCCATACTCAATAAGGTGGATCAGATTTCATCCATTAAGGGCGATATTGCCAAAATTCGGATGCAGCATCTGCTTGCTGCTCGTAATATCCTTAATGACGAACAGCTTGCTCAATGGCGCAAAATGCGTCACGGGATGGGTCGTGGAATGAAAGGGCGCAGGGGTTGTGATGGTCCATGCGGCATGATGGGCGGTCCTATGATGGGAGGCCCAATGGGCCTTGGTCCAATGATGGGTGATGGACCATGCAAAATGGACTCCGGTATGCCCGGCATGATGGACAAGGATATGAGAATGGAACCCAAAGGCCAGGAGCAGGGAAAAAGACCCCGCAAGTAGGCTAAGAATCTAAATTGAATAATCCAAGGCGACACCGTTACGGAGTCGCCTTTTTTACTCTTGACATTCGAAATCGTTAATGGCAAGTTACGTATCATAAGATATTAATCGCTGGACTTAATACGGTCCTATAGCATCATGATTTGACAAGGGGCTTTTTGGAGGGAAAATGAAGATACTCCTGACTCTCGTAATTGAGATTATTGTGGCAATAGCCGCAGGGTTGGCATTTATCTATTCGGGCATTTATGATGTCTCGGCTATGCGACCGGAGGGCAAGTTTTCAGGTTGGATACTTTCTACCACAATGGATTATTCAGTGAAACACCATGCTAAAGGTATAACCGTACCCCCTCTAACTGATACAGCCACGGTTGCCGCGGGTTTCCAGAGTTTCAGCAGAATGTGCGTCGGCTGCCATGGCGCTCCGGGTGTCCAAAAGAGGGGAAGGGGATTTAATCCTGAGCCGCCCGATCTAAGCGAAGGTGTTAGCGATTTGAGCGATGCTGAAATTTTCTGGATTATAAAGAATGGTATTAAAATGACCGCTATGCCTGCCTATGGTCCTAATAAAACCGATGACGATTTATGGAAAATTACGGCATTTGTCCGCCTTTTACCCAAAATGACTACCGAGCAGTATCAGGCCTACAAAGATGCTCTGGGGGATCAGCCGGAATAATCGAGATAAGTGGCCCAAATCATATCCCCATAGAGATGTCATTCGTTTTAACAATCCTCGTTAATGATTGATTCCAATCGTTGATTAAATCTCTTGCCAATTTGGATAACCTCCCTTAGTTTCTAGACGGAAATTTTGCGCTGGCACTCTTGTGGAGGATGTGATGAAAAAAATATGGATCGTTATTTGTTTACTAACAGCATTGTTGGCTTCCGTTGTTTGGGCTAACGATAGTTTACTTTATCCTGCTGATGTTTTACAAGCTCTCGATAAGGCCGGCGACAACCGTCCCGAGCTGGAAAAAGTACTATCGCATTATCAAGCCGATAACGATTCCCTAAAGCTTAAAGCTGCATACTATCTCATTGGTAACATGGAGGGGCATAGTTATATGCTCTTCGGGCTTTATGATAGCACTAAGGCGGAAGTTTCATTCAATGTGCTCGACTATCCAACCTATGATTCTCTGCTGGCAGCATTCGATAAAATCGAGGCTGTCCATCCAGGTCTTGATTTCGATAAAAAGGAAAACAAGGAAGATCTCAAGGCCATCAAGGCCGAGTTTTTAATTAAACAGATCGATCTTGCCTTTCAGGCCTGGTATGAAAAGCCGTGGGCGAAAGGACTGACTTTCGACCAGTTTTGCGAGTATGTGCTTCCTTACCGTGGCAGCAACGAGCCGCTTGAAGATTGGCGTGATATGTTTTATGAAAAGTACAAAGGGCTGGAAAGCAAGATGGCTAATCCGTCTGACCCGACCGAGGCCGCGAAATTGATAAATAACGATGTCAAAACCTATTTCACGTTCGATCCCAGGTTTTACTATCATCCAACCGATGAGGGGTTGGGGGAGATGCTCAGCTTGCATTTGGGACGATGTGAGGATATGACAAATATCGCTATCTACGCTATGCGCGCTAACGCCCTCGCTGTGACCAGTGATTATACGCCATTCTGGGCTAACTCCGGTAACAACCACGCTTGGAATGCTATTCTGAACGCGTCTGGAAAGGTTGTCCCATTCATGGGTGCTGAGGCTAATCCCGGCGAATATAAACTCTGGAATAAACTTGCTAAGGTATACCGTAAAACATACTCTCAGCAGAAGGGCAATTTGATCTTCCAGGATCGGAAGCAGAAGAAGGTACCAGGTTGGTTGGCCGGCAAAAGCTATATCGATGTCACCTCAGATTATGTTAATACCTGCGATGTGGCCGTTACTCTTGACGAGCCGACACCCGATTCAGTCGATATTGCTTATATTTGCGTCTTTAATGACGGTGAATGGCAAGCTATCCAATGGGGAAGAATTAAGGATGGCCAGGTCACTTTCGCCGGTATGGGAGCCGATATCGCCTATCTTCCTGCATTCTATGAAAATGATAAGATCGTTCCGGCTGGCGCTCCCTTTATTCTATCGACCGATTGTAAGATTCAAAAACTCTCTCCCGCTGAAAATCAAACTAATTCTGTTCAACTCATGTCGACCACCAACAAAGTGCTGGCGGTTTCCACTGATGGTGTAGCTCAGGCCGCATTTACGCCTGCCAAGGAATATGAGTTGTTTTATTGGAAAAGTGGCTGGCAATCGTTGGGAAAGACGACAGCGTCCGATAAGCCCCTTTTGTTTGATTCTGTTCCGACCGGATACCTCTACTGGTTAGTGGAAACCAGCTCTAATAAAGAGGAACGTATCTTCACCATCGATCCAAGCGGCAAGCAGGTTTGGTGGTAGGAAAACTCGGATCGGTTTTCGAATAATATCATGACCCAATGCCTTTTTGTCTCGGACCTGCATGGAAATTTGGATAGGTTTCAAAAACTATTCAAAGCGACTGCCGAATATTTGCCAGAACTGGTTTTTATTGGTGGCGATATTTTACCTTCCGGCCTGATGGCTTTGGTTAATTCAGATCTTTCCGACGGTAGTTTTATCGAGTCATATTTAATTCCGCAGTTTACTGACCTAAAAAAACTGTTGGGGGAGAGGTATCCTCAAATTTTCCTGATTTTGGGAAATGACGATGGCCGTTTCGAAGAAGAAACAATAATTTCTAATGATAATGCCGGCCTGTGGCACTACATGCACGATAGAAAATATCCTTACGGTCAGTTGGTTATATATGGATACGCTTTTGTTCCACCGAGCCCATTCATGCTCAAAGATTGGGAGAAGTACGACATTTCCCGCTATGTCGATCCCGGGTGCGTCTCGCCTGAGGAAGGATTCCGATCGGTTAAAATATCTGAACACGATATGAAATACGCTACGATTGCCGATGACCTATCCCGTTTAATAGAATCAGACAATCTTTCCAACGCGATTATGCTATTCCACACCCCGCCACATAAAACCAATCTCGATCGTATCGATACTAAGGGCAAAATGATCGACCATGTTCCGATCGATCCTCATATAGGGAGCATTGCCGTACGTCGAATGATCGAGGAGAGGCAACCATTAATAACGCTACACGGACACGCCCATGAATCGGCCACCGTTACCGGTAGCTGGAAAGATAGAATTGGACGAACGCGGATGTTTTCCGCCGCTCATGATGGCCCGGAGCTTTCGCTAATTCACTTCACCGCGGAAGATCCTGACTCCGCTGAGCGATTACTGATTTAACTAATTCATTATTGCATCTTAAAGGAGCTTTGGAATTATCCCAACGCTCTTTCCCCCAAAAATAAAAGGAGCGTATTGTACGCCCCTTTACAAAATAAAAAACGTAATTGTTAAGGCTCGATTTTCTTCTTCATGGGCAACGGCCGGGCGGCATCGGTAACCGCCCCGATTTTTACCGCATAACTTGTTTTGCGTTCAATATCATCATCAGTAATGATATGAACATCGAGAAGTCCGCCTGATTTATATCCGGTTTGCAGATAATTCATCTGATCCAGACACAGGCTCCAGGCTTCCAACCAGGATGTGAGTAGCTCCCTTTGCTTATCTGTGCCATCGAAATGCACCATGATATCGATATCGCTGCCGGGTCCCGCCTTGCCTGTTTTGGTGCTGCCGAAAATATAGAAACCTTTTACGCCAAACCGCTCCGGTTCTATTTGTGACGCAATATACTCGGCCATTCGCAATCTCCAGGGCCAGTAATTGTCGGTAGTCTGTTCGCTTTCCTTCCATATCAGGTCACTGACATTTCCTTTTGACCTCGGTTGAGTCAGCATCCCGACAGCTTCTCCGATATCGGCGTTCATTAATATTTGCAGAATTTGGCCATCGGTTACCGATGGTATATCAATCAGCTTAATGGTATCAAGCAGATAGGCATATTCCGGAAGCACGTCGGGGAAGACGTTGGGTGATCTCTGCAGGAAATTATCATTAAAGACAACGCCTGAATCATCGGGATAAAGCGGCAGATAACGAATATTGGCTTCCACCAGATCCTGGAAGAAATGTGTTCCGAACGAAAGGTCCGGCACATAATTTCCATTCTTTCGAGCAATCTCAATCAACACCGCGGTATTGTTGATATCGGAATAGGTGACACTTACTCCCAGCTTAATATCGCCTCTGCTGCCCCATCGTCCCGGGCCCATAAGAATAAACTGACGCTTGGGTAGCACCAGATTCAGCTTACCGACTGCTCGTCCGATGGAAAGCAGGGTAGCGCGATCATTAACGGCGCTGTATCGCTCCGGATCGATATAAACGATATGGGTAATATCCGGTACTCTTCCATTTGAAACGAACTTGTTGGCGGTAAAAATAATCCTGTCATAGGGAATATCTCTTGGTATTGGGACCGATTTGTTTTCATCGGAGTGGCTTTGAGGACGGCACTGGAGCAGATAAAAATTCTTACCATCCGAGGCAAATTCGATATCAACTGGCGTATCCAGTTTCTCTTCGAGAGTTTTAAGAATATTCTGGATACGGTTTAAAAAGGGCGTTCTCGTAAATAGGCCGTCAAAAGTAACCACCATATCGTCATGGTTGGGATCAACATCGAGCCCGGTTGGAGGCTGAATATGATTATCTTTGATTACCGAAAATACATCCTTAAAACCGGGGTAATCGAATCCAACATCTTTTAAAAGCTGAGAAATTTCGATAGTATCAAATGAGTTTGTCTCCAAATTGATAACGTCGACTTTTCGGGGCGAGTAGCGGCTTATCTCCTCGGCGGTAATATTGATTCTCAAACCGGGTTGGCCGGGGGAAACCAGGACCGGATAGTCATCGCTGAGTCTGTCGACCGCTCTTGTGCCTAAACCGGGCACCAATCGCACCAGGCCATCTTCGCGTTTAATGCGCGGCGACCAGCGAAATTCATTTTTACTGAATGCCACTCCCGCATAGGCAGGGAGGAAATATTTCCCAATCTTGGTGCCTACCACTTCCTGGATCATGATCGCCATTTCTTCGTGGAAATCAAGAAGCCCCCGTTCGGCGCGATATTCGATTGGATCAGGTCCAAAAACCGAGGCGTAGACCTCCGATACCGCATCAAGGAGAGCCTGTAATCGGTCTGCCTTGTTTCCCTGATTAGCCAAAAAGAGGCTTTTATATTTACCCGAAAAGGCAGCGCCGGTTCTATCCTCAAGTAGACTTGAGCTTCTAACCACGAGCGGGCTTTTTTTGAAGTCGTCAAGAGCCATCGAAAGCCCCTGTACTATCTCTGGCGGGAAGGTTGCATTTTTAAATGTCTGTACGACGTTGGGGTATTCGATTCTGACCTGGTAAATTTCCTTATATCTCTGTTCGTTAACTTCCTCAAAATTATTGAAATTCACAAAATGCAAAACGGCATCCGAAGTAATATACCAGGTCTTAGGCACTTTGAAATCGGGGGTTATCTTTTTATCATAGCTGTGTCTCTTTAAAATCTGGGTAGCCAGAAACAGGCCGGCGCTTTTCCCGCCCAGCTTACCATAGCTTTCCGGGAAGAAGATGATATTTTGTATTAAATCGAAGAAATCGTGAACCTCGATGAAGTTCTTGGCAATATTGATATATTCCAATTGATCCGAAAAGAATCGCCTTATTAATGATACCAGAACGCCGCTTTTGCTTGGGCCTGGAATATCGGCTCCTTCAGGGTCCATCCGCTGGTATCTCCGAATCGCTTCAACTATCTCCGACACCGGGCAGTTCAGATTTACAAAAGCCTTGAGTAAAAAACTCAGCTTGTCATGTTGAATCCATCTCTGGATGAACGAAAGTATTTCCTCTGGAGTCAGATGATCTGCTGCAATTTTGAATGTCTCATCGCTGAGGAAATCGTTTGATGTGAGCAATACCTTTTTCTTGTGAGGACGATTGCTTTCTATGATCGATTCTCCGTCGACAGATTGTCCCTCCGGATCGTAATATTGCACCAGTTTTTGAGCCTCGGTAATGCCTGTCCAGCAGAGATGGTTCAGCATTTTATAGGAGATTCTTAAGAAAAGAATTCTATCCGTTTTTCGAAGTAAATCGAGTAGAATTCGCCATTCCGCTTTTTTGGCATCGTCCTGACGTTTGCCTTCCTTGTCCTTGTAGAATCGCCGCATTCGCTGGTGAGTGACGAAATTCCCAAGCCTTTCGGCAATTGTTCCAATCAGCTTGACTTCTTCTTTGAGGAACGGGCTTCCGCCTTCCATCGGCACTTCTTTCATGTAGTATACGCTGATGCTGCCGACGATTTTCTCAAACACTTTAATATCCGCTCTCAGAAACCGATGAGACCCCTTAAAATCCGTTGATTGGGCAACGTAGTCTTCGAGAACGATTTTAATCTGGCATAATTCCGGATATTGCCATCCCAATGGAATCGCCAGAACGATTTCCCGACAAACCGATTCAATATTGGAATCCGGATCGGTCAGTATCTCCTCGATCCTGTAAAGGCAGTTTAATTCCTTGGCCCTTTCTTTGAGGTACCAAACTAATCGTTCTTCGGAATTTTTCTTCTCATCCATGACAAATCACCCCGCGCCCGTGCGCGCCATCGATCTTAACCTGCAGGGGAGAGGTAAGCTTTACGTGGCGCACAAACGGCGATTCCTTTTTCGTGGGCTGTTGATTCATCCACTCCCAATCTATTTTATGCTTCGAAAAATGCTTCAAGGAAAAATATCCCACTTGCGAACTGATAACGTTATGGAAAAAATGCGAGCCTTGCGAAAGCTCCACATTCATCTCCGGAAGCGATGCTTCTACTATAACCTTGGCTCCGGAAATCTGCCACCAGTTTACGGGAATCCCAAACGGAGGATCAGTAGTTCCCAATCGTCCGAATACGATTAACAGATACTGCGCCCCCTCAGCCACCAATGAATGATTTATTACTTCAAGCTCGGAGGCGATTAAATGGCTTTCTTTTTCATCAAAGCCAGCCCTTTTTAGATATACCACATTTGATATATTATTCATAGCCCCATTGCCTAAAACATCTTCAGAAGCTAAAAGAACTTGCGGTCCATCGAGATCTTCCTGATCAACCTTCACGATTGCCCGCGAGACAAACATCGGACGAACCTGCAGCAATCCAAAATGGCCGCCCGGTTCGCCGTCAGCATTTAGAGTAATCGCGAACTCCATTTCCACCTGATGGCCCATCGTTTCCTCGCACAATTTGAGGAGATACCTAATAATATCATTCAGGGGGATTTCACCCAAATCCAGTATCGGGGCAAATGTTAACAAGCGAGGTCCCCGGTTAGTCATACCGATCACTATTCTGTCATTTTGGGGATCGTATGTCGAAACAAGATTTTCCAAAACCTCGTCCTTCTCGGCATCTTGAAGTTTGACATTGATAAGATATT
>DOTU01000169.1 GCA_003520965.1 Candidatus Zixiibacteriota bacterium | reverse complement strand
CGAGGGGAGATGCGCAAGCTTTATGAGGATTATTGCGTTAAGACGGGTGATAAATACGGAGCTCCGGTCAGCTTCAATCGTATTAATGTTTCGTGGTATCTGAATCACTCATCGAAACCGAACGCGTATGTTGATCAAAATTATCGCGTTTTTGCTAAGCGTTATATCAACAAAGGTGAGGAGATCACGCTCGATTATAAAACTTTTATGGAAGTCAAAATTCCGACAAGGTGGAAATAGTACAATCGACCAGGCGCGCTTCACCACTGATCATAATTCTCTGTACAATATTGCGGCAGACGAGGGCGTCTGCCGCTCATTTTAATTCAGTCACTTCGATGGTTTTTGCGACCAGATGCCGAGAACGCATCCGCCGGGTTCCGATAGCACAGCGAAATATCCCATGCCATCCGGGATCTCGGTTTCAGGTGTCACTAAACTTGCGCCCATTGATTTTGCTTTCTCGATCGCGGCGGCGATATTTTCGACGTCGACGAAGATATTGATATGCGGGCTGGTTTCCCGGTGCTCGCTCGATGTGTTGCCGATACCGCCGCCGGTCCCCATCGTCCCGTCGGGGTAATTCCACATGTAATATTCCATGCCCGCAGGCATTGTCATTTGCTGTACCTTCCAACCAAACATTTTGGCTACGAAATCGGCGGTTGCTTTGGCGTTAGTGCTGACAATCTCGGTGTGAACGATTTTAGACATTGAAAGCTCCTTCCGGGGATTTCTTTTATTGTCTATAAACTCTGAAAGACGGAAGAGAGTTCGCGGTATTTAATGTAAAATATATATTAAGCGGTCAGGTTCGGAGACCTGACCGCACGGGGAGAAAGGGTTATTTCTTGTGCCGCTCTTCGTTCTGCTTGATCCTGGCCTTAACGATTTTCCTGACGAGGGTGGCGGGTAGCGGTTGTTCAACCGTGAAATGAATAGTTGCCCCGGACGCTTCAAATCTTTTGAGTTCGTTTTCGAATATTTTCAGGATTGATTTGCTGGCTGGGAAGAGGCTGCAATGGTTCTTGAAGGCCGCGAAATAAACCAGCACTCCTTTATATTTATAAGCGGGCATTTGATAGCTGATAACCTCCTCCGCCTGCGGTGCGGCGGATTTGATCGTATTGCGCAGCTTTTGGAGGACAGCACGCATATCGGGCGGTACGGACGCAAGATAGGCATCCACATCTTTGGGCGGCGCGCCCTTTTTCAGGCCAGGTTTGGAATTAGTTTTTTTCATGATTCTTCCCTTATGAGAATTACTATTTTATCAAAATGCCCAGCCGATCGAGAACGTATAAAAATCTTTAAAATTATTTCTCAATGCCGGATAGTAATAATATTCGTGAAAGAATCCTTCATAGTAGAACATGAAGCGATGAATATTACCGCGGGTTTTTTCGCTCTCATATTTTAATTGAAAGAAGGGCTTGATATTGCTGTCTGTTTTCAGCTTGATACCCAGGCAGGCGGTGGTAAGACCTCTATTGTCATCGCCGTAATCAAGATTATCAAGACAGAAAGAGGCATACCAGCTATTATAGGTGAGCGGATTTACGCGGCTTTCCTCCAGTCGGAGCAACGCCCTGGTAATCAGCGAACGCTTGTTGTAATCCTGATAGGGATCTCTAATAATGATATTCTGAAATTGCCGGCGATATTGGGAATTGCCATCGGCTGTAATGTTTACGGTGATCGCCTCATACGCTTTATAATTGACGTAACCTATGTGATTATTATCCACCATGGGCAGATTTAACGGATTCTGGCCAACGGCAACAGAGCCAATCAAGCTGGTCGAGAAAACAGTTATTACGACAAGATTCCATTTCAGGCGATACCGGAACATGTTTTCACCATCATACGGCAGGTTATTTTAATTTATGGTATGCCAACGATAAATGCCTGTCAAGCTTTTTAAGCCGTAGGATGCACCGTGTGCATCAGCCAGGCCAAAAGTGATGCGCTTGGCGCATCCTACGTGCCCCAAGCAAGTTGGCTTTAAAGTAAGCCGTGGTATGCATAGAATCAAATTTCTACAACCGATTCCCAATGGTAATTGAATAAGGAATATTATTAAATATTATTGACCTGATAATTGAATAATTTTACATGTTCTCTTGCCATTAAGCTCTGCTATAACCCATACTGAATTATCACAATTGCCATTTTTGCCTATTGGTCCGATCTTGCAAGGTGAATGGCCGGTTTTGGAATCAATTTGGCTTTTTAGTAGTTGTCCATCAAGACTTACTACATCACAATATTGGCTACAAGAATCAATAATAGGTATTTTGTCAGGGAATACAAAATTATTTTTACAATCGGTCAATGCAAATATTTTTACGCCTTCAGGATAAGTGTATACATTTAAATAGTAACACGTTCGTTCCTCTTTTATCTCAATACTTATTCCAATATTGTTTTCATTATTCCGATTTTCTCTTGTATCATTGAATGCAACAATATTACCGGTTAACTCTGCTTTTTGAGATTTCAAATTATTTACGTCTTCATAAATTTGAGTAAGGGAATCTGTTAATGCCTTAATCTCCTCTTTTGCCGTTGTTACACGTTTATAATAGTTATCTATTATTCTCTCTACTAACTGGTTTCCAACTAGAATAATTATTAGTGACGCGGTTATAGATGCGGCAATTGCGCCTAAGGTTGGGCCCATATGCCATAACCAGCCCCGTTTATTTTGGATCTCGGCGGCCTTAAGTTGTTCAATAAGCAGTTTATATTTTATCGAATGTTCGTCTACATCTGAGTGAGAATCAATTGGGCCATCAGTAGGTTGCATTATTATCTCCCTTGGTAAAAGAAGCTCAACTCATGACATCAAAAAATTAGAAAAGTGTTTTAGTTACTTTAAGTACCCCATCAATCAATTCACCAATATCTTCTCTTTTCGGTTCAACATTTGTCTTATGATCGCACAAATTCCTCAAGTCCGCTAGATGCTGTATATTTCGCCAAACAGGTGTTTCAATAACATCTGAATCTTTGAGTAACTGCGCAAAATCATTAATTGTAGGGTTCTTTTTGCTTACAGTTATTTTATGGTTATCGCATACTTGACGCAAATGACCCTCAAGCACAACGCCAGCAATTGCTCCCGCGCCACGCACAAAACCTTTCTTATTTAATTCCTTAGCAGCATCCAATTCCGAATCAAAAAAATCGGCTTGGACAAGTTGCTTTATATCGAAGAGGGAGCTCTCGAATCTTCTATTAATTGATTTGATAATATTGAGTTGTTGATTAAATCTGGGTATCGCGGAATCGGGCCCAACTACTTTTTCCTTTTGTAATGTTCTAGTAATAGTTAGACCGTACAACGCGTCTTCAATTACATAATTTTCATGCGTGATTTCTTTTCTATTTGTTTTGGGTCTCTCATATAGTTTTATAAAATCCGAAAGGCGATCGGGAAGCAATTGCCTTATTAAAATTAGGGCTTCTGAATACCATATTTGGTATGTATCATGAAATGATGGAAGCTCCTTAAGATATTTATCTATCTTCTTATCGTCCTTCAGCTGTTTCTTTAGAGCCTCATGGAATTGTTGAGGGAGGCAATGCCCCTGCAATGCCGTTAGCAATTTCTCCCCGTTAGCAATTAGTAATTCCAGGTCTTTTTTATATTTTTCAAGGTTAGAAATCATGGTTATTCCCCTTATTAACGAAATGTGACGCCAAGCTCAGTTTCCTGATGCCACTTTAACCTGAGAGAATCTTACCTTAATGTCGCATACAGCGGAAACCTGTCATACTGCGCGCTAACCGCTTTGCGGAAGGCTGTTAGTTTCATCACCCAGGTGGTATTCATTTACCTTATTGGGTTCCTCATCCAATAATCCAGCTTCTAATCTTGCCCGTTCTATTATTGCAGCGACCTTAATATGCTCTTCCCGCAAGCGATGTCTTTCTCGCTGACGGTACCGAGCATAAAGCCACACGCAGACGACAATGGCGGCTAAAGGCAATAAGATAATATCATAATTGAAACTTCGTAAAACAGAACCGAAGAAAAACCAGCGCACGATAAACATCAAGAGAAATACTACAAATATCATCGCCTGGCCTAATGGGCTTAATTTTGTGAGCTTTTTTGTGTAGGTCATTGCGGCCTTTCCGCAAAGGAAAGTGGTGGCAGACGAGGGCGTCTGCCGCCACTTTAAGTCGCCCGCATTAATGTTATTGGGCGGACACGTTGGTCCGCCCCTACGGAAATGTACTACCTCAGCGTCGGGTACAGCGGAAACT
>DOTU01000367.1:3628-14838 GCA_003520965.1 Candidatus Zixiibacteriota bacterium | reverse complement strand
GCCAGCCGGGTTCAGCGTCGCAAATATTTTCGGCTCGATATCTCGGGCCAATTGGCATTTCGGTTTCTCGATAACAATATCGGGCAGGTGAAAGGCCTGGGCCCAGAATGTTTCGGGACTCTTCTAAACATCTCGGCGGGCGGGCTACTTTTCGAGAACCCGAAAAGGCTTGAAGAAGAATCACTTCTGCTACTCAGTTTCTCGTTGAAAAGCAAGCATTCATTAAAAAATATATTGGCCATTGTCAAGCGCTGCGAGGGTTCCAAGAGCAAAGGATATCTGGTTGGGGCGGAATTTATTACCAGAACCAATTATAAAGATCATGGGCTGGAGAAGTTAGATAAGTTTCTTCCTGCAGGGTGTGGAACATTTGATGAGAATCTGCAGAAATTGGTACTGCGCTTCATTTACGATCAGCAGATCGAAGTCCAAAAGAAAACCACAGTATGAAGTGTCCTGATCTAGAAAATTGCGATAATAAGCCGGGTGCGGTGACAAAATGATGGAGCCATGCCACGAGGACAATCTCCCAAAAGCTGACGGGTTTACGGGAAAGAAGATCCTGGTGGTGGATGATAATGAGCTTGTGTGTGAGATGATAGCAAAAATCTTGATGAAATATCTGGGTCTTGAGGTAATCAAAGTAAAGGGCGGCAACCAGACGATTACGGCGGCTCTTACGGGCCGTTACAACGGGGCCATAATCGATCTGGCGATGCAAGGTACATCAAGCAGCAAGATTATTCGAACGATTAGAACGATGTTGCCGGAATTCCCAATTTTGGCCATGTACTCTCGTCCAAACGAAGAACAAGTGGCCACACTTACCCAAAACGAAGTTACCCGCGTCATTCAAAAGCCATTTAAGATGACAACATTGATAGATGAAATAACCGAGATCCTTGGGACCGATAAAATCATATCGGTCCAAAGTTAGACTGAAAAGATGGAGGAGCGAGTGTCCGAGGAAAACAGAAAGTCAATAAGCGCGGAGCAGGAAATTAAGGTGCTTGGCGAAATTTCATCGTTGGTACAGCAATCTCCGGCTGATAAAAGTTCGTTTGAGGAGATATTCAAGCTTCTCGGTAAAATTATCGATTTTCGTTCGGCTTCGCTTTACCTGTACTCCCAGGAGAGCGGCAAGGTAGAAGAGGCTTATACCGTGGGACGGAAAGCGGACCTAATCGATTTCGTGAAGTTTGATATGGGAAGCGGCATCTCGGCCTGGGTAGCCAAACATGGCCGTTCGATTGTCTTAAACAATCTGCGGAAATCCAAAGGCGGGACCCATACCAAATCGTTCATCTCGGTTCCCATGATTTTTGCCAATGAGATTATAGGAGTACTGAATTTAGCGCATGACGAAACCGAGAAGTTCTCCAAACGCGACTCCGAGGTACTTTCAATAGCGACCTCTATTATTGCTCTCCAGGTTGAGCGCATCAGGCATGAACAACACTTATCTGAGCGCGCCAGGGAGATTGCAGCATTGGAAAGCGAGCTCAACGCAGCCAAGCAGAATAAGGTTGAAGACACACAAACAGGTGGCGGCCTTGGGGCATTCATCTATCAAAAAATATCCAATCCGCTGGCTATAATATCGGGCAATGCCCAGTTTTTGATCATGACCTTAAAAACCGCTAATCCATCGGTCGTAAAGCGCCTCAAAGCGATAGACAAAGAAGCTTCCACTATAGCCGATATTTCTCAGAAGCTGCTTAATGTGCCTTCTGAATCGCGAATAGATATTCTATTCAAAGCTGAGCAGGAATCGGTGTGCGTTGGGGCCAAATAGGTTGATTAGGTCCAAAAGATGCCAGTTTCCGTCGAAATAGCGCCGCCTAAAACGGAGAATCCTGTTCTTCTTCTCAGGCTTAACGATAAGTATGAGATCACTGTATTGCAGGGCGAACGATTTGCGGGGCTAACTCTCTCAAACGAACCAGAATTGATAAATCGTATTCTGCTCCTCAACGATCCGGCGATCAAATTAGCTGTCACCGGGGCTTTCGAAGGAAAACAGCAGATGGTACGCTATCAAACGGAGGTCGGCGGCCAGATACTTTTCTGCGAGTTGCATTGTTTCCCAAGCTCTAACGGGTATCCAAAAGAAATAACCTGTCTTATTGTCAACAGAACTAACGATGAGGCGGAGGCTACAGAGCTTAAAGACAAGGTGTACATTCTCGATATAATAAGCCAGGCGGTGGGAGCGTTTGCCGAAACCAGAAATTTATCCGAAATACTTCGGATAGTTCTTTTAGGCGTCACAGCCGGACCGGGCCTTAGTTTCAACCGAGGATTCGTACTTTTAAGCAACGAAGCGCGTACTTATCTATGGGGCTGTCTGGCAACGGGACCATCCACGGCCGAAGAAGCGGGAGTTATCTGGCAAGATCTCGCCAAACGCTCTTTGACCCTGGAGGAAATTCTCAGACTTTATAAATCAACAAGCCAAAATGCCGCTGATATACAAGTCAATAAGTTAGTGGCATCGCTTAAGATTTCACTTTCCGACGAATCCAATATTATCGTTGGAGCTGTTAAATCGGGTCATTCAATAATTACGGGGCCGGATTTAACAGATGGACCTGGGAATCAAAAACTTCTGCAGGAGTTCGGTACCGATCGGATGGCGATTGTGCCGCTTATATCTCGTGATGGATTGCAGGGCGTACTGCTGGCCGATAACCTCATTTCCCATAAACCAATTACAGCGGCGAATCTCGAGGTGTTGAAGATATTCGCGCGGTATGCGTCGGATGCGATAGAAAACTCGCGTCTATACGGCAGGCTTGAACAGCAGATCTGCCGTCTCAAAGAAGCCAATGAAAAGATAATCCAGTCTCGCGAGAATTTAATTAAAGCCGAAAAACTCTCGAGCGTGGCCAAAATGGCGCTCGATGTAGCCCATGAAATCAGGAATCCGTTAACGGTTATTGGCGGCTATGCCAACGCCTGTTTGCGGAAGATCACCGCAGACGATTCATCATATAAATATTTCGAAATTATTTCCAAGCAGTCCGGGCGTATCGAAAGCGCACTTGATCGTTTCTCAAGCGTTGTCACGCTAAGCGAGAAAAAGGAAGGACGTTTTCGGCTGGTGAACCTGGTACGCGAAGCGCTGGTGATGCTTTCAAATAGCACTAATCCCGATTTACCGCTTCTGGTGGCAGACGCCAGTACCTTGAATCTCTCCGTTTTCTTAGACCAGGGCTTATTCTACCAGACCATGCTGGTCATCCTGCGGAAATCATCCGAAATGGTGGATGGCATGGCTAATATTTCAGTCAAAGTCGTCCGTAACGGCGAGACCGGGGTTATTTATATCATGGGCGGTGATAATTTTCCGGAATTTGCCGAAAAATTCTATAGGGATTTGAGAGATAGCAAGGGAGAATTAAAAAATCAGGAAATGGCAGTAGCGCTGGAAATCCTGCAGCATTACGGGGGCGGGATCGGGATTATATCAGAAAATAAGGGGCCAATGCACCTGTATGTTGAATTTCCATTGTGTAAGGAGGACATGTGAAAAACATTCTGATTGTTGATGACGAAGAAGATATTCGCTCTCTGTATGAGAGTGAGTTAGGTGGTGAGGGGTTCATAACGCATTCGGTTTCCTCGGGCGAAGAAGCACTGCAATATGTAGAGCAAAATTCCGAAGTCGATCTGGTCATTCTGGATATCAAGATGGCGCAAATGGATGGCCTCAAGGTTTTGGAAGAGCTTCGCAGCCGAAAAACCACGATGCCGGTGATCCTGAATTCGGCCTACTCCACCTATAAAAGCAATTTTAATTCATGGTTGGCTGACGCTTATCTGGTGAAATCAGCCAATTTGACTGAACTTAAAAATCAGGTCAAGGAACTGCTGGCGTTTTGATAACGTCAAACGAAAATAACAGCGACGACCTTCTGAGTCGTTTGGAAGGTGTCTCAGGTGAGATTCAGCTTCTGGCGCTGAATATTGCGGTAGCGGCGGCAAAGATCGCTCACAAACAGGACCTGGGGCTCGAGGTGAACCAGCGTCTTTCCCAATTGGTGAATCAAGCTACTCAGGCGGTAAAGCAAATGAACCATGTACTCAGTCTGGCGGGCTCAAACAGCGCCAATAATGATGGTAAAGTTGATGGTAAGGGATTCGATAATGAGTTTGTGGCTGGAATCGAAAATTCGATGGAATCGATCATCTCCGATTCGGAGAAGATCACAAGCATTCTCTCCAGTATAAAAAAGAGAGAACTGTAGTATGCCAAGGGTTTTAATTGTCGAGGATGAAAAGGATATCGCCGATATTTTGGGAGAGATGCTCGAGCTTTTCGGCTACAGTGTCTCGGCCGTCTCGGATGGCATCGATGCCTGGCGCCAGATCTCAGCCAGTAATTATGAACTAATTTTAACGGATCTTAATTTGCCCGGAATGGATGGGATGGAGCTATTAACCATGATGCGGGTACATGATATTAAGACGCCGGTTTTGATTATCTCCGGGGTTGAGTTAGAGGGACGGGTGCAGGCGATAAGCAAATTGGGGCCGTTTGATACGATTCAAAAGCCGTTCAAGATGGGAGAATTGAAAGAAAAACTCGCCGGGCTTCTTCGCGAATCCAAACAACAACCAAAGCACAAGCTAATCTAATTTTCGATTTTAGAAATATTATCATAGGATAATAAGGGCTTTCGGGGAATCGTCTCCGTTTTCATTCCAACGAATAAATATATCCCTCATAGGCTAAGCCTTCGGGTACGAAGTCATATCTTGTGTATTTGATTTCAAGAGATGCACAGAGTATGCCTACAATGGTTAAATATTGAGCATTTGGCGCCATTTTTAATACGTTCTTTCCAAGGTTCTCTTCGAGATTGTGGCTGTAGTTGCATCAGCAGTTATGTCAGTGGATTGCCCTTAATTTGGAGGTGCGTGGGACTGTTCACATCTGAAATAAGAGGGATAATAACGGATATCAAATGACCGATAATCTTACTAATGAGAGAAAAATTATATTCATTAGCCTCCAATCTATCATGGGAGGAAGCGGTTATCAGGGAGTACTGGCGCCTGCTCACCATGAATAATAATTGTGATGATACGGCCGGCCGTGAGAATGCAAATCGTTTGGAGCGGTTAGCGAGAGTGGCTTTAAAGCTTGAGAGTCGCAGACAGAGAATCGCCGATGAGATTTGCAGGGATTCTGAAAATCTTTCACAACGTTATGGAAAGATTCTAAAAAACCTGGCAATCCCGATGTTTTCCGAATTAGATAACCTGAAAGCCGGGATGCTGTCATTGAGAGAACAGGTGGAAAAGCGCAATTTGCAAACTGAAAGACTTATCGCCGAATCACTGGATATTCTGTTGAAAACTCCGCAATTGAAAAAGCAAAATCTATTGGATATTCAAAACGAAGCTCAAAGGGAGTTGACGTGCTGATTCTAACGCGTAAGACGGGCGAGGCCGTAACCATTGGTGAGGATATCAAGATTACGGTTCTAAGTATACAGGGCAAACAGGTGAAGCTGGGAATTACAGCGCCTGAGAGAGTCAGCGTTTATCGCGATGAGATATTCAAGCGCATTCAGATAGAAAATGTCAAGGCGTCAATGGCGCTAAAGGAAGACCTTCAGGAACTGGCCAGAATTATCAAGGCCAGGAAAAAGGGAACAAGCTAAATCAATAATGCAACTTTCCCGTCCATGAAGGGGGACAGCGGTGGTATTTGAATCAGAGCATTTTGGAAAAATAAACTATAAGAAAAGCGAAACCATTTGGATGGCCAAAGGGCTACTTGGTTTTGAGGGTTCGCATCAGTTTATCCTGCTTTCTCCCGAGGAGCAGGATCCATTTAAGTGGTTGCAGTCGGTCGATGATGAAAGCCTGGCATTTCTAGTAATCGACCCTTTGCTTGTAAAACCCGACTTTAACATTGATATTAATCCAAAGGATTTGGCCATTCTGGAGTGTAAAAACGCCAGTGATCTAATAATATATCTGCTGGTAACCATTCCTAAAGGACGGATTGAGCAAATGACTGCAAACTTGCAAGCACCGATTATAATAAACAAAGCTAATTTGCATGCTATCCAGCTCATAATAAACGAAAGCGGGCATATCACCCAATATCCCATTTTCAAAGCGCTCGAAAAGAAACTCTCCGGCGATAAATAGCACCTTTATAGTGTTCACATTTGCCATAGTCACAGCGAATAGTCTCTAAAGCATTTGGCGCTATTTGTCGAATAAGTAGATAGTAGTGTGCATCGATTAGTAGCGGCGACTTTAAGAGGGGGGTTTTTGGCCAAGCGAGATATAGGGAGTGACGTGGAACGGCTTGAACTTGTAAGATCACATATTTCCGGCGGATTTTATAATCGTAGGGATATTGTCGAAGCTACGGCCAGCGCGGTTATCAGGAGCCAGGCATTGCATATAATCCTGGACCGCTATGAAACTGATCATTCCAGAGGCGGAAAATTTATGGTCGAAGAGCCCAGAATCAGTGAAATTCGGCGTAGAATAGATGAGGGTTTCTACGATGATCCCAACAACCTGGCGGAGTTGGCAGAGAAGCTTATTAAGAAGTTTGGACTTGATTAAACGGTTTATTATTCCGCTCGAATTGCGTCATAAAACACATGAAACCATAGGATTTCACCGGCCCTTTATTGGCCGATTTTTTCGCTTGCCAGCCATTTGGCATGGGGGTATATTAGAGCCGGTCAGAAATAGAATTTGCTTGAAAAGGGTGGAACAAAATTCCACATTGGTTTTGTTATTTATATGTTGCTCAGGCGGCTTTAAAAGATGTAAATTACGGCCAGTTCAAGCGATGGGGCGATTAGCTCAGTTGGTTAGAGTGCTTGCTTGACATGCAAGAGGTCACTGGTTCAATTCCAGTATCGCCCACCATTTTTTGGGAAGGAGACAGGAATTACTTTAGTAAACTGATTTTGCGGCTACTCCTTCCGAGTAGTCCGCTTTTTTATTTATTATGGCAAATATAAAGATAAAATTTCCCGACGGTTCCACCAGGGATTTCGAAAGCCCGATTACTCCGGGCAAGATCGCCGAATCGATATCACGGTCACTGGCGCAGAAGGCGTTAGCGGCCGAGATCGATGGCAAGGTGGTGGACCTTGCATATCCTATCTCGCATGACAGCGAAGTTCGGATTTTGACATTTGATGATCCTCATGGTCGCGAGGTTTTCTGGCACTCATCGGCGCACCTGATGGCATCAGCTATAATGGAGCTTTTCCCGGAGACAAAACTTGCGATTGGTCCGGCCATACCTGATGATTTTTCAGCTCGCTTCTATTATGATCTCGATCTGCCTCATAAATTGACCGAAGTTGATCTGGAAAAGATCGAAAAGAAGATGGCCGAGATTGCCTCCAGGGATTTGCCATTCCAGAGGAGCGAGGAGAACAGAATAAAGGCTATAGGCGATTTCAATGCCGAGCATGATCTGTATAAATCGGAGATGGCTTCCGAGTGGACGGATGAGAAGGTTAGTTTCTACACTCACGGTAATTTTACGGATATGTGCCGGGGGCCGCATCTGCCGTCAACTGGCCAGATCAAGGCGGTTAAGCTTCTCTCCGTGGCGGGAGCTTACTGGCGTGGCGATGAAAAGAATAAGATGCTTCAGAGAATTTACGGGGTTACTTTCCCGGATAAGAAAATGCTCGAAGAGCATCTGCATAAGATCGAGGAAGCCAAGAAGCGCGATCACCGTTTCCTGGGCCGCGATCTCGACTTATTTTCGATAGTTGATGAGGTTGGCTCGGGTTTGGTGCTCTGGCATCCGCGCGGAGCAAGAATCAGAAATATTATCGAAAATCTCTGGCGTGATGAGCATTTTAAAAACGGATACGATCTCGTTTTTTCACCCCATATCGCCAAACTGGATCTGTGGGAAACCTCGGGGCATACCGGTTTTTATTCGGAGAATATGTTTTCTCCAATGCCGGTGGAAAATGTACAGTTTGAGCTAAAACCGATGAATTGCCCGTTTCATATTCAGATGTATAAGTCGCATACCAGAAGCTATCGAGACCTGCCGTTCCGCTGGGCGGAGTTGGGCACAGTCTACCGTTATGAACGATCGGGAGTCCTGCACGGTTTAATGCGTGTTCGAGGTTTCACTCAGGATGATGCCCATTTATTCTGCCGTCCCGATCAACTGACTGAGGAACTTGTCAAGACAATCAATTTTAATCTCTTTTTCCTGAGAACCTTTGGTTTTAAGGATTATGACGTATTTCTCTCCACAAGGCCTGAGAAGTATGTCGGTACCCCGGAAGGGTGGGAGACTGCCACAGCAGCTCTTAAAACAGCTCTGGAGACCGCCAAGCTTGACTACCAGGTCGATCCCGGTGAAGGAGTCTTCTATGGGCCTAAGATTGATATCAAGATTAAGGACAATTTAGGGCGTTCCTGGCAGTGCACCACTATTCAGGTCGATTTCAATCTGCCAGAGCGTTTTAACATGGAATACAGCGCCGAGGACGGTACCCGTCAGAGGCCGATAATGATTCACAGGGCACTTTTAGGCTCCTTGGAGCGTTTCTTTGGCATCTTGATAGAGCAGTATGCGGGCAATTTCCCGGTCTGGCTGGCTCCAGAACAGATTCGAATATTACCGGTGACGGACGAATGGAACGCTTATGCACAAGAGGTTTGCGCCAGGTTCCAGGGGGCCGATTTAAGGGTAAACGTTGATGATTCGAGCGAGAAGATCGGTAAGAAGATTCGCAATGCTGAAAATATGAAGATTCCGTATATGGCCGTGGTGGGGAAGATCGAGGCTGAATCGAGAGAGCTGTCGCTTCGCAAGCATAAGGTGGGCGATCTCGGCAAGCTATCGGTTGAAGGGGTAATAGAGCGTCTCAAAGCGGAGGAATCTCAGAGATCGCTGGAATGAGCAGTATTTTTAAAGGAGTAAACGCAAAGGCGTTATTTTAATAGAAGCGAAATTACTTGCTAATTTAGGGAGTAATCAACAATCTTAAAATGGAGGTATTAACATAGCTTACGAAGCCAGTGCCAGGACGAACCGCGGGATCAGAGTGCCCGAGGTCAGGCTGATTGACGAGAACGGCTCGCAGATCGGGGTAGTCCCGACTCACCAGGCGCTCGAAATCGCAGCCAGCCGGGGTTTAGATCTAGTGGAGGTTGCCGCCAACGTGAGGCCGCCTGTCTGTCGCATCATGGATTACGGAAAATACCTTTATGAGCAGTCCAAAAAGGATAAAGCGGCTAAGAAGAAGCAGCATACTGTTCAATTAAAGGAAATCCGCTTTCGACCTAAAACCGAAGAACATGACTACCAGTTTAAGCTCAAGCATATCAGGGGCTTTTTAACTGAGGGATTTAAGGTCAAAACAGCAGTGGTTTTTCGGGGAAGGGAGTTGGTACACAAGGAGCTTGGTCACAAGATTATCGACCGGTTGACAACCGACCTAACCGATATTGCCGAGGTGGAAAGCCCGTCAAAACTCGAGGGCCGCAACCTTTCGGCCATGTTCCAACTCAAAAGGAAGTAGATCGGGGCGGAAAAGCATGAGAGAATCGTTTAACTAATTGACATAAATTTTTGTTGTCATTATATTTGCTTTGGGCTATATTAGGCGACTAAAGGAGATTGGATGCCTAAAATTAAGACAAATCGTTCCGCTGCTAAAAGGTTTAAAAAGACCGGCACGGGCAAAATAAAAAGAATGAAGCCGAACGCCGGCCATATCCTGACCAAAAAGACCAGGAAGCGCAAAAGAAATCTTCGCAAGTCCACACTGGTAAATCCAGTCGACATGGGCCGCATCGAGAAGATGCTGCCTTATTAGTTAATCGTATTGATGGAGTAAGCAATGCCAAGGGCAACAAATAACGCGGCAACACATCGCAGACATAAAAAAGTCCTGGATGCCGCATCGGGAAATTACGGCGGGCGTCGAAAACTATACCGAACCGCCCATGAGACAGTTCAAAAAGGGCTGATGTATGCCTGGGTGGGTCGTCGACTCAAGAAAAGGGACTACAGACGTCTCTGGATAGCCCGCATTAACGCGGCTTGTCGTTTGAATGGCATAAGCTATTCAAGATTCATCGACGGCCTGAATAAGGCTGGCGTAGTATTAAATCGGAAATATCTGGCTGATCTGGCCGCGACCGATAGTGCAGCATTCACCAAACTGGCTGAATTAGCCAGGAGCGGGTGATTTCGCGCGTTGTACGGCGTGGAATACCTATAATCTACCTGGCGGGCTTTTATTGGCCCGTCTTTAATTTATGAGCGAATTTCTAAATCAACTCGATAAACTCGAAAACGAAGCGCTCTCCGCGCTTGAATCTGTCTCCGGCAAAAGCGAGCTTGAGGCTCTTTCTGTAACGTATCTGGGACGCAAGGGGCAGTTAGCCGAACTTTCCCGTCAGATGGGGAGTCTCGATAATACCACCAAGCCGAAAGCAGGCGCCCGGCTAAATGAGATTAGAAAGCGCCTAACAGAGATTGTTGAGATTAAATCGGCCGCTCTTGCACAAGGGGAAAAAGCGGCTCATCTTTTTGATTACACGCTGCCAGGCCGGCGTTCTTATGTGGGGCGGAAACACCCGTTGCTGCTGACTGTTGATCTGATCGTCAGTATCTTTCGAGGGATGGGATTTGCGGTGGCCAGCGGCCCGGACATCGAAACAGATTTCTATAATTTTGATTCTCTAAATACGCCCGAAGATCACCCGGCGCGCGATCTATCGGATACGTTTTATATCGATAAAGGGATACTTCTACGCACGCACACCTCGCCGGTGCAGATACGCACCATGCAAGCGCAGAAACCGCCGGTGCGGATCATTGCTCCCGGTCGGTGTTATCGTTCGGATGCGCCCGATGCCTCGCATTCTCCGGTCTTTTATCAATGCGAAGGTTTATATGTCGATGAGAATGTCACCTTTGCTGATTTGAAAGGCGTCATCACCGCCTTTGCGCAAGAGTTATTTGGCTCTAATATCAAGGTTCGTTTCCGTCCGCACTTTTTTCCGTTTACGGAGCCATCGGCGGAATATGATTTCTCCTGCGTGCTATGCGGCGGCAAGGGATGCCGCGTTTGCAAAAATTCCGGTTGGCTGGAAATTTCCGGAGCAGGAATGGTTGACCCCGAAGTTTTCAAGGCGGTGGGGTATGATCCCGAAAAATATACGGGATATGCATT
>DOTU01000367.1:0-3303 GCA_003520965.1 Candidatus Zixiibacteriota bacterium | reverse complement strand
CTTCTTTATGAGAACGATGTCCGCTTCCTGAGGCAATTCTGATGAAAATCTCGCTTAATCTTCTGCGCACAATAATCGATTGCGATTGGCCGACCGAGAAGATCGCTGAGCGCCTGACTCTTTCGGGCAGCGAGGTTGAGGCGATCGAGAAAAAGGGCGAAGGCATATCGGGAATTATATCGGCCAAGGTGCTTTCGGTTGAGAATGTAAAAGGATCTGATAAGCTAACTCAATGTCAGGTGGACACTGGTAGCAAGAAGCTTCAAGTGATCTGCGGGGCGCCTAACGTGGCGGCGGGGCAGGCGGTCTTATTTGCTTCGATAGGAGCGAATCTTCCCGGCGGAATGAAAATCGAAAAGGCCAAGATTCACGGGGTGGAATCGTTTGGGATGATACTTTCCGAAGCCGAGCTTGGGCTGACGCCTGAGGCTGATACAATTTCGGTACTGCCCGCAGATACCAGGCCCGGAACGCCGCTTGAGAAAATCGTAAATTATAATGATACAATATTTGAACTGGAAATTACGCCCAACCGTCCCGATTGTCTTTCGCATATCGGTATTGCCAGAGAGCTGCAAGCGTTGGGCGCCGGACGATATCGCATTCCGGATATGAGTCTTGCGGAGATTTCAGAACAGGCATCCAAAGTAGTAAAAATAGAGATCGCTGATCCGATAGGATGCCCGCGGTATACAGGGCGAGTAATCTATGGCGTCAAAGTTGGGCCATCACCGTTATGGCTAAAGACGATTGTTTCCTATCTGGGGATGCGGCCGATTAATAATGTGGTCGATATCACCAATTTTGTGATGATGGAATTTGGCCAACCGCTGCACGCTTTTGATTTCGATCTTTTCAAGAAACCAGAAGTTCTCGTTCGCCGGGCAATCGATGGGGAACGTTTTATTACGCTTGATAAAATCGACCGTAAGTTAAATAGCCGGCATCTTCTGATTACTGATGGTGTTGAACCGGTGGCTATTGCCGGAATCATGGGGGGATTAAAGTCAGAGGTTTCGGAAAAAACTTCGAAAGTGCTTTTGGAATCGGCCTTTTTCGATCCGGTTGTTATCCGTCGAGGGTCTAAGGCATTGGGACTGTCGACTGAATCGTCACGCCGTTTTGAGCGCGGAGCCGATCCTAACATTTCGTCCGTAGCTAATGACCGAGCTTGTAAGCTTATCGGGGAACTGGCTCAAGGTAAGGTTCTACAGGGTATTGTTGACGCTCACCCAAAGCCGTTTGTGCCGGTTCAAATAGAGCTAAGGCCATCGAGGGTGGAGCGCCTGTTAGGCGCAAAAATCGATAAAGAAAAAATTAGCCAGATTTTGACTGATCTGGAAATTAAAAATAGATCAAACGAAAATATTATGGTCGAGCAGCCGAGTTTCCGCCCCGATCTGGTGCGCGAGGTAGACCTTATAGAGGAAATCGCTCGGGTATATGGCTTTGAAAATATAGCGCCATTTTTCCGTCCCGGCGGTTCTCTGGCGACGCCGATGACTCGTCAAGAAAGGCTGGTAAACAAGCTTCGCGCCTTTTTGGTAGGATATGGAGCAAACGAGATATTTCCGTTGACGTTGGGGGATCAAAGGCTTGCCGATAAGTTAGGAATACTGGCTGAATCAGTAAGGCTGGTTAACCCAATCTCAGAGGAGATGGGGGTAGCCCGGCCCAATCTGATATTAACTCTTCTGCCCATTATCCGGAGAAACTTAGGATTTAGAGAGACAAATTTGACCCTGTTTGAGATTGGGAATGTCTACCAGTCCACGGGGCAGGGGAAGCTGCCAGTTCAGGGCACTCATTTAGCCATAGCTCTCACCGGCTTAGAGCTTCCCGATTTCTGGGGGCAGCATTGGCGTCAAAGAGACCTGTTTTCGCTAAAAGGGATGTTAGAAGACCTCGCCAATTACTTGCAGGCGGGCCCCCTAACAATAAGTCCCGCCCCATATTTCGCATTTGATAAAGACCACTCTTTTGAAGTATATTTAGGGGGAAAGAAGCTCGGGTTTATGGGCAAGCTGGCCGATAAGGTTTCGGACACAGCCGATATCAAGGTGCCCGCGTTTGTAGCCGAGCTGAATTTTGAGGAGTTGATGGAGATCGTGCCGGATTCAATTTCCGCTAAAGAGCTGGCGAAATATCCATCGGCGGACAGGGATATCGCAATTGTAGTTGATGATGCGATTATGGCTCGCGATATCGAAGAGGAAATAAAAAAAGCCGGAGCGGGCTTGGTAGATACGGTCTGGATATTCGATCTCTATCGAGGGAAAAATATCCCATCCGGCAAAAAGAGCCTGGCGTTCGGGATCAAGTATAGGCTTACTGATCGCACTTTAACAGATGAAGAAGTTAATGAGGCTCAGGCTCGAATAATAGCGGCCCTGGAAAGCCGTTTCAGGGCGGAGCTTCGGAAATAGCTATGAATTCGGAAGCAATTAAAGATTTAGAGAAAACTATCAAGCGCGCGATAGAAGTTATTGCGAGCTTGAAAGATGAAAAATTGAATGTCGAAAAGGAGAACGAATCTTTGAGACGTCAAGTCGAGTCGCTTCGGAAACAGGTGGAGGAGCAAGCCAAGGCTCTGTCCAAAAAATCCGAGGTCCGGCAACACCGGGATTCCGACAGCCAGGCTATCAAGGCTCGCCTTGAGAAACTGGTGGGAAGACTGGCGGCTCTTGAAGACAGTTGGAATTAATCTATATAGCGGACGCTAATGATGGAGAAGAATCGAGTATTAGTAACGATTTTGGGCAAGGAATACAGCCTTGTCTCAGAAGTCGATCCTGATTATATACGCAAAGCTGCGGCCTACCTTGACTCAAAGATGCGGGAGGTTTCAGAAAACTATCCCAATATCCCCGAGAACAGGGTGGCTGTTTTGGCTGCGCTGAATATCGCCGATGAGTTGTTTCGAAGCCGTGAGTCCATGCAGGGTTTACCGGACCAGGAGCAGCGCCTTCGCGAGCTTACTCGACTACTCTCCGAAGTTTTGTAATTTAAGATAAAAGCGTCCGCCCCAATCGGAGGATCTATGGAACCATCTTTGTACTACGTCATTGGGGCAGGTCTCGTTTTAATAGTTCTGGCGTTTGTAGTTGGCCTGCTAATTTCCCGCAAATCGGGGGAGGGCCGGATCGCCAAAGCAGAGGCACTCTCCACCAAGATTATTGCTGAAGCCGAAAAATCGGCTGAAATCAAGAAAAAGGAAGCGCTGCTGGAGGCCAAGGACGAGTGGTTCAAGGCCAAGCAGAAGTTTGAACGAGAATCGCAGCTGAAGAAGGCCGAGATCGCCAA
>DOTU01000247.1:1519-5828 GCA_003520965.1 Candidatus Zixiibacteriota bacterium | reverse complement strand
GCTCTGGGCTAAAACATCGCATATCTCATCACCAGGAGTGGCATCATGGCTTTCTGGGTTCGGCGTTACTCATTTTGATACCCAGGAGCCGTCCGATCTTGAATACGATCCGCAAATCACGGTGGTGGCGGAATGGCGCGATATCGAAACTCTGTATAATGACCATATCGATAACGCCGTAACTGATGCTATGCTTGAAGGAGCGGAAAAAGGCGATAAGCTGAATTATAACATTTTCCTTTTACCCTTGGCGAGAGTAGCCAAGGCGTATAGCTGGATACTCAATCGCTTTGGCGCAGTGGGACCGGTCCCTGAGGGGATGAGCGCCAAGGGGGCTATGCGTAACAAATACTATACGAAAGAGCACGATAGAATCAAGACGAGGACATTGGAATTGGCCTCGCGCTTTCAAATCACCAACGGGTATCGTCCACCCTATTGGGAATTGCTACAGTTAGCGAGAGAAGCCAAAAAAGCTTTATAAAATAAATATTGACAGTTAAATCTGCGCCCCTATATTTCTCACGGTTGTAAGTTTGACAGCATTGGTAGTACTTCAATAATTACATAGCAAGTTAATCCTCACCATGAAAGAGAGGAAAACTATGTTAAGATTGAATTCCTTTTATAGCGCGGCAAGCCTGGCTGCGATTATCCTGCTCTTTGTTCCTACATTTACATTTGCTCAACATCTGGATCTGATGGGCTCGTACGATTCACTTTCATCGCCTTCAAATGTTTATGTGGAAGGCAGTTATGCCTATGTAACAGATTATGCGCATGGAATGTCGATAGTGAATATCTCAAACCGTCACTTACCATTGTTTGTTGGCGCATATAATACGCCATATTACGAATATGATATCTCTATCCAAAATGGATTGGCATATATCGGGAGCGGTCTAAGCGAACCATACTTGGGGGCCTTTTATATCGTAAATGTGGCTAATCCTACGGCCCCATCACTGCTGGGAAGCCTGACTTCGTTCAATTGGGAACTCACCAGGGTTGAAGCTATCGGGAATTACGCCTATATCGAAACTTATGGAGGTTCTTATATTATAAACATTCAGAATCCTGCAGCGCCTGTAATTGCCGGCCCGTTCAATCCTCCGGGATATGTCCTCGATTTCCGTTATGATAGCTTGCTGTACGCGGCATGTGGAGCCGCGGGGCTTTCAATATACGACATTACTGACCCGGTAAATCCACAACAGGTGGGTAATAGCGGTGCGGCCGTTTTATCTGCGGCGGTTTCATTAAACGATTCGCTTCCAGGATATGCATTTGTAGCAGATTTTAATATTGGACTGGTAATTATCAATGTAAGCAACCCGTCTGAGCCATTTCTGGTCGGCGAAGTAGAATTACCATCCCGAATCTGGGACATCGAGGAATCAAAATCCTATGCATACGCGGCCACTGATTCAGGATTAGTCATAATCGACATAACAAATTTGGAATCACCACAAATTGTGGCATCAGCTACTGAGGCCAGGGGGGCGAAAAGTATAGATTATAAGGACGGTTTTATATATGTTGCCTGCCAGCAATCAATGAAGATATTCCGATTTGCGCCGGTCACCTGTAATTATGTCCCGGGAGATATCAACGGCAGCGGAAACGCCTCTGGTTTAGATTTAACCTACGCCGTACGATACTTTAAAGGCGGCGTCCCACCCCCGATTAGATGCGATATGTGCCCGCAACATATTCCGTTTTATGCCGCGGGTGATGTTAATGGCAGTTGTTTCTTCAATGGAATGGATATAATGTATTTTATTCGCTGCTCTCGCGAAGGTTTAGAATTCAGATATTGTCCAAGTTGTCCACCGGATAGTATTTAGATCTGATTTAGCGATAAAAGAAATAACGCCCGCGAGCTTATCATCAGCGGGCGCTTATTATTTTCATACCAACTTTAATCCAGGTCGCACCGTTGCTTTGCCTGGATTTGAATTGCAAGACAAACTAATCTGCAGTAAACCGTCTGACCGCTCTAAGGCTTAGGTCTCGAAACTTGAGATATCCCTTTTGATTGGGATCGAGGGTGTTGATATGCACCCCGCCCTGGGAAAGGCTGGAGTGGATATAATCGGTTTTATTTAGAGCAATACCGACATGGATTCTGAAAAAGAGCAGGTCGCCGACTTCGATATCACCGTAAGGAACTTTCTTTCCGAATTTAACCTGGTCTTTGGTTTTTCGAGGAATAGTTATCCCAAAGTACTTGAGGATTACATTGACAAAGCCTGAGCAATCGACACCAAAATATGTTCTTCCTCCCCAGAGATAAGGCACGCCCATAAAACGTCGAGAGAGATCAAGCATTTCGGGCACGGTCTCTTTGGTAAGCCTGGGACGGTTCGCTATCGGGATAAGATCGGAGGATTTGAGAAAGATATCGCCATATCGAGGAGAATGAGAGGCCATAAATAAATCATTTTGGGGATGAACTTTGATCTCTGCCGCAAAGGGAAGCATGGTTAGAATAGGAGAATGCTTGTCGGGAGCCGAATAGGCCGGAGTTAAAGGCGATTTAATGATATAAAAACCATCGCCATTAGCGCCTTCTTTCGAGAGAAATAGCTTTTTGACATATCCTTTATAGCCGTCGTGAAGCTTAACGTAGTGGTAATCATCGCCAATTTTGAGTACTTCGACCGGCTCGTTATACAGCGCCTGGGTAATCCTTTCTGATTTGAATTTGGGCTTGCTGCGGATATCAGCGGCGTTGATGTTGATTCTGTAAATTTCACCAGTCATTTTATCCGTCCCGCTTTTTTAAGCACTCTAAGAGCATTCAGTGTCAGCATCTTGTTGGGTCTACCGCGCCACCAATCGACCGCTGAACTATATCTTCTCCCCTTCGCCGGGGGTTTCCAATAGTAACCGTCAGCTTTCCAGCGGCCATCTGGTCGACGCTTCTGCTCCACAATATCGAGTGCCTCGGAGGCGCGGGTATCCTTGATATTGCCAAGCATAGCGAGCGCGGATAATCCCTGTAAGATATTATAGTGCCAATAATGAGGATAGCGAAGATTCAGGAATTTAGGAGTAATAATTTGACCATTTCTTTCTGATCTGAAAAGTTGGTGACGTAAGATAAACTCGCCGGTTCTATTGGCAGCTTTGAGGCTGTTTTTATCGCCCGTTACCCGATAATATTCCAACAAACCCCACATTGGGATAACACTTTCATAGAATGAAGAATGATAAGCTTCAGGCTCCTTATCGCAATTCCAACCGCCGTCGGCCCACTGCCATGATACAAGCGAGTCGGCGAGGTATTTGACTTGTGGGTCGTAGGCTATGCCAAGCCTGCTGCAGGATAAAAGGGCATTCCCCTCCTGGGAGGCGCAACGCCTGATTCTGCCATTGATTAATCTGATATTTTTCTTGTGCTCCGGACTCAACAACCATTTAAGCACCTGGCCCGCAGATTTAAGCGCCCTCTTATCGCCCTCCGGAATAGCCAGGTCCACCATTGCGCGCAGCCGCCAATGAGCGCCCATCCATTTGTCATAGACATTGTAGCCGAAGCCACCATCGCTTTCCTGACCGGAGAGAAGCGAGAGAATCATCGGGGATTTGGCAATCGCCGCCTTTGATTTCTTAACTTGAGTGGAATCGATCTGTTCGTCAAGCAGCTCAGTAAGAGTTAGATACTTAATAGAGGGGTTTTCGTCTTCTAAAAGCCAGGTTAAGGTGGAATCATCAATTTTCATGACCATATCCTTTCATTCAAATACCGATAAAGCATATACTGTTACAAATCTATTATCAAGAAAAAATATGGTAGTGGCGAGTTATATAAAGTACTTAGGGGTTAACAAACGTATACTTGAGGAACATTGACCGTTATGGTGGAGTAATATAGTAAAAGCGGGTAATTGCGATACAGTAACCGAAGTATTATATTGTTAAGCTGTTGTTCTTTGAAAATTTCATGGGGGCGACAGGTTTCGACGGGATCACTAATGTTAAGCCTGCGCGCCGAGGTTCCAGTTTGCCTCGTTAATCAACTGGGAACACTTTAAGTGCCAACGATTATTCGTACGCACTGGCCGCCTAAGACACTGGTGGCTCGTCTTACTTGAGCTTGCTTATCGGCTTGGGATAAGGCGTCGATTCAGATAAGATAGCGACCATTCTTGCCTTCGGACCGGCCGCGAAATAACAGAAGGATAGGTTGTCAGAAAGCCTGGTTATCAGCGATCTGACGAGCGAGACTCAAGTGGATAACCTATGCGCGTAGACGGTTTTTCTGAGGTATCTTCGGACGGGGGTTCGATTCCCCCCGCCTCCA
>DOTU01000247.1:0-1289 GCA_003520965.1 Candidatus Zixiibacteriota bacterium | reverse complement strand
GGGTTCGATTCCCCCCGCCTCCAGTGTTTGAAAAGGCTTCTCAAGTTGTTGTAAGACAATGAGAAGCCTTTGTTATTTATGGGGTTTTACGCTTTGCCTTAGATGGTTTATTTGGGGTTATTTTGGGTAACTTAGGGGCATTTTGGGCACCATCCGGGCACCATCCAAAGGGTAATTTTTGGATTGCTGCCATATGTATTTCGGGAGAAAGATGAGCATAAATCATCGTAGTGGCGATATCTGAATGACCCAAAAGTTCCTTGATAACCGGGATAGGAACGCCAGCCATTGAAAGATGAGAAGCGAAGGTATGTCTTAAATCATGCAAAGTGCCCTTGATACCGAGTTGTTTTGCAAGCGCCGCAAAATGTCGGTAGATCGTGTTGGGTCCTTCAAATGGTCTGAAAACAAAATCATCAGGTCCCCTTCCCTTGCTTAATCGTTTCAAAGTTTCGCTCAGAGCATCAGTGATTGGAATTCGACGAGGTTGCTTCCCCTTTGGTGAAAAGCCCTCATAAGGCCAAACCCTCAAACTGCCCCTATTAAGATCTACATCCCGCCAGCGAAGATGAAATAACTCCCCGCGTCTCATCCCGGTATTGACTAAGATTAGGATTGCCGTTTTTAGCGGTTCTTGAGCTTTAGAAATCATTAGGTCAATCTCAGCTTGACTGAAAAAATGAAAAGTTTTTACTATCTTGGGGGCGCTTACTTTCGCAATGGGATTAACCTTGATTAGCTCCCAGCTAACAGCCTTATTGAGTGCGGTTTTTAAAAGCATAATATAATTCTTGATGGTCTTGGGCTTTTTGCCTGCAAGCACGGTTGTGCGGAAATCATCTATTAACCCCGGATTAATTTCATCAATGTAGTGGATACCTTTTCTGGCAAAATAGCCTTGAAGGGAATTAAGCCTCGCCAGATCGGGATGCCTATCGATCTGACTATCGCTACTGATAAATTCTATATATTTTCTAAAAAATGCAGCCAAAGATGATTTTGGGGGAGCTTCAGGCCTTGCGCCAATTTCGCCTTTGAAAAATTTTAATTCGAAATCCTTACGCTTTATTTCTGCAAGTCCCCTATCTTTGGTGCCTGTAGAAATACGGTGGCGCTCCCCGTTTAGGCTATAATTAATCCACCAATATCCGCGTTTTTGAAAAAGTAAAGCTTTGGGAATATGAGGCATTTTTTCCTGTCCTGTCTGTTTGCCCGGTCAAGACCAGGTATCGAAAGATAAATATTATTGTATTCTTTTGGAGTCAAGAGATATCCGGCCATTATAACAA
>DOTU01000108.1:2042-4162 GCA_003520965.1 Candidatus Zixiibacteriota bacterium | reverse complement strand
GGCCATTGCGAGCCCCAGCATTTTATGCTGGGGTGTGGCAATCGCCTGGTTCAAAAATACGTTTCGCATATATATCAGTATCATTAACCAGGCGATTGCCACCGTCTCCGGCCCAAATGGGCCGGAGACCTCGCAATGGCCGTCAGCCCTCCAGTTCTTGAGACCGGATTTCATTTAGAATCTCCAGCAGCAGCTTCTCGTTCTGTGACTCCTCGGCGATCTTGTGTTTGATTTCAATCGCCTTGAACCCGTCGCCCAAATCGAGCTTGATCTCCCCGCTAATCAGCTTTTCGTAGACTTTGTCGCGAACAGTGTCGAGCAGCAGTTGATCTGTTACCAGAGCTTTATATATGGCCGGTGTTGCCTTTTCTCCCGATTTTTCCTGAGGAATCTCGGCGCTTTTCACGGGCGGCTTGGCTGGCTCTTCCGCCTCAAGAATCTGCAGCGATGTGCCATTGCCTTGCTCGGTGATAGTTTTCGGTTCCCTCTTTTTCCGTGGTTGCCTGATCACTTTTAACGATGGCGTTTCTGCAATCTTCAAATCGAGAGGGACTAGTGTAACCACCTGGTCTGGTTTTGCCGAAGAAGCGTTTGTTCCGTTTCCATTACCACCAGATGCCACCGGTTGAAGATGATTGGTTCGATGTTTCAAGAGCGCAAAGCGGCTGATATTCAAGCCCTGTTTTCTGGCCCATTGAACGGTGTGAATATCTTTCCATTCGATATCGTGTTTCTCGATCTGCTCCCGAAGAGGCGATTCGCAGATAGCACAGGCTGTTGGCGATAACGGCATGGTCAGTCAATCCTTTCGTTGATTTTTTCTCGGGCTTCATCTTTGGAAAGAAGGCCGGCTTTGAATAGCTCTATTACGCGGTCGCTTTGCTCTCGCTCGGCCTGGTATTTTTCCAGGACACTATTGACCCGGTCGTTATCGAATTTCACCGACGCTTTCAAGTCAACCCCCTCAAGCGCCAGATGAGTGTTCACCAACCACTCGAAAAAACGTCCCGCCTGCCGTTGCACCGAAATGATCTCGCGCAGCACCAATTCGAATTTGAAACGCGCCCAGGTTTGGGTGGACGAGTAAGAATACCCCAGCATAAACGGATCCAGATGCACTCCGGCGCAGATATCCTCTACCAGCGCCCGATGCGAAAGATACCATGAATGGGTAGCGGTGCCTGTGCCTGACGCCGGGCCGATCGTTTTGATTTCGATATCATCCCAGGTTACAGCTGAATCCGACGGCTTGATACCGGAAAAAAGAGTGACCGTATCATCGAAATAGCTGTTAGCACGGTCGATATAGCTCTGTTCGGTTTCTCCCAACCGACGTTCCGGTTTTTTGATTAACACATGTAAACGGTTATATCCGGCTTTCTCCTGAGTTTTCTGCATATCATCTAGAAGCTTCTGCTCCAAACGGCTGACGAAACCAACTGACTGCAGAATACTTTTACCGCGGGGATCACCGGCATCATCATCAAGCGGTATATAAATAAATGTCGCCGGATCGAGTAGCTCTCGACCTCCCTCAGACTCGCGGTAGATATTCCACCGCGGATATCCCGCCTGATCGGCCTCACACTCAAAGGTCAGGTTGCGAATATCGCAGGGGGAAAAACCTGCTAATTTCCCGGACTCATTGAGTTCAATGTTGCCTGCGAAAGCGCCATCGATAAAAAGCGAGCTGAAAAACAGATCGCAGAGACGATCCAGGCCACCAGATTTATAATACGGATTCGGCGAAAGAATCCTGTTGAGCTTATCAAGTTGCGATTTCAAGAGCGCGATATTTCGTTCTTTAGCTCCGTCCTTAAGATGAAACTCCATCGGGCTAGCACAAAGCCGCACCCAGATCCAGATCGCTCCGCTTATGATTGGGATATTTTCTCGAAGGAACCGGTAAAGCGTTACCCGTTCCGAAAACCCGTAATCGGCCGGCAGGCTAATGGTCGCGTTACTACCCTTTAATGAGGCTCCAACCTTCTCCCTTGCTTGATGGCCCCTGATTACTCTGCCGTTAGCAGCTAACAGGCCTTGTGACGATTTTAGCTTTTTTCGTCCAAACATTGCATTTCTCCTTTCATTATGTCCTTCACCCTTTAAGCCTCTACAAA
>DOTU01000108.1:0-1787 GCA_003520965.1 Candidatus Zixiibacteriota bacterium | reverse complement strand
ACAAATCGAAATGCACTTTGAACCCGTTTTGAGGCCCTTTTAAGAGCGTGGAGCATGTCAGGCTTACTTTTCGGTTTTCATAGGAGAAATGGCTTTTTGAAGTTTTTCGAAAAAAATGGAAAATGATGGTAAAAATTTATTATTTGATTAAGTTTTTCGGCTTACTTTTTGGGACGCAATTCATTGTCCCCGTGTAACTTAAGCTGCAGAATAAAATTTATAATATTTTCTTGTGGTCTGAAAAATCTGAATCGGAGATTCAGGCAATTTCACAATTCATGAGCAGTTCCTCAGAAATTAAATCATTTAACCCCGATATAATCATAGTCAGGCCCGACAGGGTATTTCTCCAGTGGACCTCCCCAGCGATGATGGTCAGTTCGAATTGATGATTATTCTAATAATACAAACAACTATTCAACCTTCGGGTTAAATGTTCCGATACAGAATATGAAGGCCTGTAGTGTTTATCAATATCAGGGCGGCACAACTATTTCAGAGGAAGGAATAAATGACGCAGAAAACGGCTTATAAGGATGATCATGCCATAGCACCGCGGGCTGCGAAAAAAACTGATAGCATTACAATTATGGTAGTGGATGATGATGCTCTGGTTGTTGAATTTTTAGAGGAATATCTTAAGCGAAGTAATTATCGGGTCAATACAGCATTAAGCGGCGAAGACGCCATATCCTCCCTGGGACAATCTTCGTGCGATATCATGTTGGTGGACTTTAAAATGCCTGGCCTGGATGGTCTTCAAACTATTGAGAAGATCACTGAAATCGATTCTGATATCGTAACTATTTTGATGACCGGATTCCCCACTATTGACTCCTCTGTGAAAGCTATCAGGCTCGGCGCCTCCGATTATATTCTCAAACCTTTCAAGCTTGATGACATCGATCTGGCCGTTAAAAAGGCAGTCCATGAACGGGAAGTACGGCAAGATATGAAAAACCTCAGAGCGCGCGTCTCCGAACTCGAACAAGGTATCAGTGAGAATAAAAATCAGATTACGTTAAATCATAAAGTTGGAAGCATGGCCTCCCCCAACGATAAAAGCTAATTATCGATATAAATTGCTGCATTTCGGGATTCCATAGGGAGTCCCGTTTTTTTTAATTCGATAGATATTTTAGAAGCTCATAGCACTATTTTTTGTATTGGATAATATACCTTTGCCTGATATATTCTCCCGCAGTTGATAAAAAGATTAATCTCTACAGTAGGAGTTAATTATGAAAAAAATCTCGATTTTAATGTTGATTTTACTGGCTCTGACTCAGGTGGCAGCTGCGGCCGAATTTACCGGGACTTATGCTGAAGCCAAAGCGCAGGCAGCCAGTCAGAATAAGCCGCTCCTTTTAGATTTTTTCGCCGATTGGTGCGGACCATGCAAGCAGTTTGCTGCTGCAGTAAACTCAGATGCAGATATTCAAAAGGCCGTTGAATCCGTTGTACTCTATCGTATCGATTCTGAAAAAGGCGCCGGTAAAGATTTGGCCAAAGAATTCAAGATTAATGCCTACCCGTCCTTTTATCTGGTAAATAAGGACAACCAAACGCTTGCTTTCTGGCGGGGATATGGGAAAAGTGATTTCATTAAGATGCTATCCACCTCGCTGACGGATTTATCAACAATTACCGAGAAAAAAGCGCGCTATGCTACCCATCCGGATTTAACCTCGGCCGTAGTGCTGGGCAGAAACTCTTCAGAATTGGGTGAATATAAGGAAGCTGTAAATTATTATTCCGCCGCTAATCTGCTGTCAAGTGCTGCCAAC
>DOTU01000033.1 GCA_003520965.1 Candidatus Zixiibacteriota bacterium | reverse complement strand
CAAGCCAGTATTCGCAAAGGATTAGTTGATTCCCAAATTTGGGATTACCATTGGGGATATGAGCGGCCTCCTCGAAATAATCCCTGGCTTGTTGGTAATCCCCGCGCGCCAGATATTCGGAGGCGTAATATTCAAGTTCCGCTTCCTTAGGCTTATAAGATTTTATGAAATCCAAAAACTCAACGGCTGCCTTATCGAAACTATAACCATAAATCTTGGCAAATTCCGTTGTAAAATTAAGTGCGGTAGATTGCTTGTACAGTTCCATGAATTTGGAGAATATTTCTTTGTCGGCAATCCAGCGGCTAAACGCTCCCGCCACCACCCGTCCGGTATCGGTATCAACCCAATATTCGTTGGCCAATTTAGCGGCTAATTTCGAAGGTTTAAACTCAGGGATCAGTTTTCTCATCTTTAAAAAATTATCTTCATAATATCCGGCCATTCCGGTTACCATCCAACGAGGCCCATAGCCCCAGCGGCGATAAAGCATTAACTCGGCTGCCGGGCGGGGCGTAGCGACATCGGTATCCCGTCCGAAAACAAGATCAACACGCCATTTACGCGGTTGGATGGTATAGCCTAATCGAGGGTCGATAAAGATGGATGTTCGAGGATCGGGATGAAAGAAGCATTCTATTTTTTCAGAAGACGACAACTGGAAACTACTGCGATATCGATCATAGACATTTTCCAAGTATCCCATTTTCAGATTCCAAAGGTAGTCGGCGTAAGAGCCTTTCAGCCAGTGAGTGCGATAATGAATCGATTCCGACATGCCCCAGGCAGTTGTATCATCAAACGGTTCTTTATCGATAAAGATTTTTAAGGTATCATCGAGCAGAGTAATCATATACCGGATACTGTCGGCACCCTTAACCGGCTGGAATGGGATAGGAAACGAATCCGCCATGGGAATTTTCAGATTATATGTAGCGATATGAAAATCAGGGCCCAATCCGAAAAGCTCCGCGGAAATATCGTATCCAGCCTCAGGCGTTTTTTGCGCCGAGAGTTTGATAGTATAAGGGCCGGTAAATATCTCGGTTGATTGTCCAGCCGGGAGAAGCAGGTTGGAACGATAAATCTCGGTTTTGGTTATGCTATTGCGAAGGACGCCGCTAATCTGGATGTGCAGGGCTTGTCCGAAAGTGAGAGAGGATGGTATCAATAGAAGTATCGTTAAGATGCCATATTTCGGGAATATTAGTCGGGTTTCTCGCCCAAGGGACTCGGAACCCGATCTGCTCTTTAATGCTTGTTTTAACAGTGTAGGGGCGTATTGCAATACGCCCCTACAAATAATTACATAAGAAGGGTTATTATTTATCTTCAGTTTATTGAAATCGCTATCCAATTTGTAATCTGTCATTTCTTACCGCTTGCTCCGGCCAGTCGTCTAAGGATGCCGAGATTTACCGTATCCATATCATTTTCTTTAGAGGTTTCCAGGAGTTTTGGGATTTTTTCGAATCGTTTATCTTTCATGAAAAATCCGAAAGCCTTTTCACCAATAAATCCTTTGCCGATATGCTCGTGGCGATCAACTTTTGAACCGAGCCCTTTCTTTGAGTCGTTAAGGTGGATTGCCGCCAGGGACCTCAGGCCTATTATACGATCAAACTCGGAGATCGTTTTCTGATAACTGTCCTCATTGGAAATATCATAGCCTGCGGCAAAGATGTGGCAGGTATCGATACAAACCTTAATGCGCTCCGGATGCGCGGATAGCTCTATGATGTGCGCCAATTGTTCGAATCGGTATCCCAGGCTGGTACCCTGGCCGGCCGTGCTTTCCAAGGCGACTTTTGACTTAAGATCGCCTGTATGGTCAAATATCCAATCGAGAGAAGCTGCGATTTTCTTAAGCCCTTCCTCCTCGCCTTGCCCCATGTGAGCTCCGGGGTGAGTTACCAAATATGGGATTTTGAGCTTTTCACAGCGCTGCAGCTCAATGGCAAACGCCTCACGCGATTTGGTAAGCAAAGCCTCATCGGGAGAACCCAGATTGATAAGGTAGGAGTCGTGAGCAATGACAGGGTATATGCCGGTTCGTTTTTGTTCGGCATGGTAGCGGGTTAGCTCGTCTTCGCCCAACTCTTTCGCCCGCCATTGGTTGCTTGACTTAGTAAAAATTTGGATTGTCGTGCAGCCAAGTTTCTCGCCTTCGAGAATAGCATTAAATACCCCTCCGGCGATGGACATGTGTGCGCCTAAAAGCATTATCTATCTCCCTTCCTAAGCATATCGATTCCCCAAAATAGCGATCCTGGGCACATTTTCAAGGGAAATCAGAAGTTAAGAGCTACTTGACAATCAAATAAATATTGATATTTTATAAGGCTAAGCCTTGGGGCGTCGACAAGTGGTAAGTCACCAGCCTTTGGAGCTGGCAATCCCAGGTTCGAATCCTGGCGCCCCAGCTTTTAATCGTTTGTTGGTTTTGAAATAAATGAAATGGGTCTTAAGGGTAGGGGAATGTTAAACGAATTCAAATTATTCGCAGGTAGCGCAAACGAGCCGTTAGCGAAAAAAGTCGCTAATTGTCTCGGTACAGAGGTTTCCCAATGTACCTTGAAGCGCTTTTCTGATGGTGAGATATTTTTCCAGATAAACGAGAATATCCGCGGAATGGATGTCTTTATTTTACAGTCAACCAACCCGCCAGCAGAAAATCTGATGGAGTTGTTCATCATGATCGACGCCTGCCGAAGGGCCTCGGCCAGGAGGATTACTGCAGTTATTCCGTATTATGGTTATGCCCGTCAGGATCGTAAAGACCAGCCGCGGGTCGCTATTACAGCTAAATTAGTAGCCAACTTGATCACAACAGCCGGGGTCGATAGAGTAATGCTTATGGACCTTCACGCCTCCCAGATTCAGGGTTTTTTCGACTGCCCATCCGACCACCTTTATTCATCAAAGGTTTTTAATGGACATATCAGACGGCTTAACTTGCATCCGGCGGTGGCGGTTACTCCAGATGTCGGTTCAATCAAGTTGGTTCGAGCTTTTGCCAAGGACCTTGATTTCAGTATCGCCATTATCGATAAAAGACGACCCGATATCAATAAAGCCGAAGTCATGAATATCATCGGTGAGATCGATGGGAAAAACGTAGTGATACGAGACGATATGGTGGATACGGCAGGCACTCTGTGCGAAGCTGCAGTTGTTTTAAAGGAAAAAGGCGCCAGGAAGATCATAGCTGCTTGTACCCATGCAGTTCTTTCGGGGCAAGCAATCGAAAAAATAAATAATTCTCCGATAGAGAAGGTTTTCGTAGCAGATACGATTTATAATCCCGCTGAAAAGCTTAGCCCAAAGATCGAGGTGCTTTCGGTATCCAATCTTTTCGCTGATGCGATTGTTCGGGTCCATGAAGAAAAATCGCTTTCCAGCTTGTTTGAAGCATAAGAAAGCGGGTTGGGCAGGATACGATAATTGTTTAAATAGCCTAGCAAAAGCGAACATGCGAACTAATTTTGTAAGGGATAATATTTAATTTAACAATAGGAGCAATCATGAAAGAAGTAACAATTGATGTTAAAAGCCGCCAGACAAGCGGCAAAGGCGTTGCCCGGAAGATGCGGGCTCTCGGCAAAATACCCGGAGTAGTTTATGGCCGGGGAGAGACGCCGGTGGCCATAGAATTGGATCATGGCCATTTTCATAACGTAATGCGCAAGGCATCCAGCGAAAATCTACTCGTCAATTTGAATATCGACGGCGTTAAATCGGATAAGATGGCGCTTATTCGCGACGTGCAAAGGGATCCGATTGATGGCAAGCTGATCCATATCGATTTTCAGCATATTTCACTGACGGAGAATATTCGTGTCCATGTACCGATAGTTTTGGAAGGGGTACCGGATGGCGTGAAGAATTTTGGTGGAATCGTAAACTGGATGGTGCGTGACGTGGAAATATCGTGTTTACCAGCCAATATTCCTGATCGATTTGTTCTGGATATTGCCCAGCTTAAGATTCATGAATCGCTGCACGTAAGGGATATCGTAGCCGAAAATATTGAAATCCTGGAAAACGCCGATGAGACGATAGTCTCAGTGGTGCCGCCTACGATCATTAAGGAAGCCACTCCGACAGCCGCCGAGGGTGAAGCTGCTGCCGCTGCCGCCGCTGCGGTACCTGGTGAGGAAGGTCCGGCTGAGCCCGAGGTAATTGCCGAGAAAAAAGCTGAAGAGCGCAAAGCCGAGCGCGAAAAGGAAAAGGGCGACAAGAAATAATCAATTTCATTAATTCTAAGGCTTTGTAATTCGATTATCGGATTACGAGGCCTTTTTTTTGCCATTTAATTATTAGCCGTTTGTTTATTTAATTAATTCCGGGGAATACTTAAAGGAATTCAAAATTAGATTATGGATTTAGCAAATTAGTTGTAAAAAAGACTATAATTTCGTATATAACAGTATGGGTAATCCGGTGATTGAGCCCGTAGAGACAGGTGCTATAGATATGGCCGAAGTAAGAAAGCAGCGCTGGCGCTGGTTGGCGTGGCTGCTGACTTTCAGGCTGGAGGAAATACTGGCGGTATTCGCTATACCCCCAATCATATACTATACTTTGAAAGCGTATTTTTATTACCAGGCCCAGGGCCATATCCCAGAAATATTTTTAGCAGATATCAGCCGCGTTTTCTGGATTGCCATTTTTGCCATAATCGGGACTATCATAGTCAGATACAAACCGCAATGGGAGCTGTTCCATTCTATATTGCCTTTAGCATACTGCCTGGCAGTCTACACTAACCTACATGATACTATTCCGTTTATGAATCCTCACGATATTCATTTCGCGCTTATCCGGATCGATCAATGGCTTTTTAGCGTTCAGCCATCAATTTGGACCGAGCAATTTGTGCATCCCTGGCTTACCGAAACATTCTCATTTTGCTACTGGAGCTATTTCCTTTTGATTCCTCTATTACCGGCTATTCTATATTACCAAAAGCGATATCCACAATTTAGGGAAGTAGTAATATCAACCATATTTTGTTTGTATGCCGGCTATATTTTATATGTCATATTCCCAGCCGTATCTCCCAGCATCATTCTCAAGGATTTGTATACAGTCCCGCTCAACGGTACCCCGTTTACTGATGCCACTATTGGATTAGCCAATACATTGCCATCTGATGTCAGGGATGCTTTCCCATCCTTGCACGCCGGAATTGCGTTTCTTTCGCTTATATTTGCCTGGAAATATCTACGTCGCGTATTCTGGGTGATCCTGCCGATCTGTACGGGGCTGGTGCTTTCGACTATTTATCTTCGGCATCATTACTTTATCGATCTCCCGGCCGGATTTCTTCTGGGGTATCTTGGATATAAATATAGCGGCCGGATAGATTCCTGGTGGCGTTTAAAACAATCCGCATTTAAATACACGAGCTAAGATGCCAACTATAGCTTTTGCTTCAGTGGGTTGTAAGCTCAATCGTT
>DOTU01000003.1 GCA_003520965.1 Candidatus Zixiibacteriota bacterium | reverse complement strand
CGCAGATCGAACTGCGTATCATGGCTCATTTTGCTAACGATCCCATGATGATCGCATCGTTCCAAAAAGGCGAGGACATTCATCGACGTACCGCAGCTGAGGTTTACGGTGTCGATATAAATGATGTCACACCGGCCCAGCGGCGTAAGGCCAAGACCGCTAATTTTGCCATTATTTATGGTGTCTCGGCCTACGGTCTTGCTCAGCAATCGGAACTTTCTTTTACCGAATCGAAAGACTTCATCCAGGTTTATTTTGAACGTTATCCTGGAATTAAGAGTTACATGGATCGCTCCATAGAGTTTGCCCGTAATAATGGTTTTGTTTCTACCATGTTCAACCGTCGGCGTTACCTGCCCGATATCAGCGCCAAATCGGTTCAGGCCCGGCAGTTCGCTGAACGGATCGCGATCAACATGCCGATCCAGGGGACTGCCGCCGATATGATCAAGATCGCCATGATTCATATTGCCCAACGGATGAGGGGAATGAAATCAAAGATGATCCTGCAGGTGCATGACGAGCTTGTTTTCGATGTCTACACCGGCGAACTTGAGAAGCTTAAGAATATTGTGAAAACCGAAATGGAATATGCGGTTGAGCTTAAGGTGCCAATCAAGGTTGATCTGGCGATTGGCAATAATTGGCTGGAGGCCAAATGACAGTAATTGGACTTACCGGCGGCCCGGGGACAGGCAAATCGCTGGCGGCGCGTTATCTTGCCGATAAAGGCGCAATTATTCTCTCAGGCGATCAAGCTGGCAAGCGAGCCGTGGAGGAGTATCCGGCAGTTCTTCGTAGTTTAGAAAAGACATTCGGGAATGCGATACTGAATACCGATGGCACGCTTAATCGTCGGATGATGGGAAGGATAGCCTTTTCAGACCCGGAGGCGCATCAGAAGCTCAATGAAATCGTTCACCCCAGGTTATTAAAAATACTAAAATCAGATCTCAAAAAAGCTAAATCAAAACTAATCGTGATCGATGCCGCTCTCATTTTCGAGTGGGGCGTCGCCGATTGGTGCGACTATATCCTGGTCGTCATTGCCCGGCGTGATATCCGCTTGAAACGTCTCAAATCCCAGGGTCTCTCTCGCCGCGAGGCTGAGGATCGTATCGGCTCCCAAATTCCCGACCGCGAAAAGGCAGCGTTAGCTGATTATGTAATCGAAAACAACGGCACCAAAGCCAGCCTGAAAAAGAATATTGATAGATTTGTAAAATTACTGCCGTAGCCTTGCTAATCCCTATATACCTTTCCTCTCTCCGGCACCTGCGGATACTTCTTATGATGGTCCCGAATTGCCTCCCAATCAAATCCATCCATAACAGTGTTACCATCGCAATCACTGTAGGGGCACATCTGAATACCATCGAGATCACGATATTCTCCTCGACGATAAGTCCTCTGGCAATGCAGGCACCATAGATAATCAGAGCGCTTTTCCTCCGCGAAAATCTGGTCCCGATGATACCCTCCCTTAACACCGCCGATTTCCATCATCTTGCGGTACATATCACTCTGTGGATCTTTCATTCTTCCTCCTGTTATTTCTATCGTCTGCGACAGATATAGGAGATACCCCTGACAGAACCTGTCAGTCGATTTTCGAGATTTTCCGCCAGAGTTGGCTCGCGGGTTCCGCCTTTCGACCCGGAGGGTCGAAAGAAAGAAGTCGGATTGGGACTTATCACCTTGTAGATGGGAAGTCAGAGGTCCCAATCCGACTTCAGTGCGACCTTCGGTCGCAGGCGGAACCCGCGAGCCCCGACAGAATTAGGGGGGAGCCTTTTCGCTTGCGCAGTCAAGCCTTTATCTCCTAAATATTATCTCATGCACCTCTGGGGATATATCGTAAATACTCTGACCGTAATCCTTGGCTCAGGACTTGGATTACTGGCGGGCACGAGGCTTTCCGAACCGGTTAAGAGGATCATTTTAACAGGTCTGGGGCTTTCTACGATTTTGATCGGTATTCAAATGACATTGGTTGCCACCAAAATCATCCTGGTGGTGGGATCGCTTGTGGCTGGTGGTATCATTGGGCAACTTCTCGGAATAGAGGAGTGGCTGGAATGTGTCGGGGAGCGTTTGCGAAAAAGATTCGAGCGCTCATCTGCTAATGGCATCGCGCCAGGCACATTCGTACTCGGCTTTGTGACGGCCTCACTGCTTTTTTGCGCGGGCCCGATGACTATCGTTGGCTCGCTTGAGGATGGTTTTATGCAGAAGGGCGAACTAATCTATATCAAATCCCTCATGGACGGGGTAGCCGCGATTGCCCTGACCGCCTCGATGGGAATTGGCGTAATCTTTTCAGCGATTACAGTTTTAATAGTTCAGGGAGTTTTAACTTATACCGGCATGGCTCTTGGAAGTTCAATAAGCAAAGTCATTATGGATGAAATCAGCGCAACCGGCGGCGCCCTGATTTTGGGTATCGGTTTTAATCTTTTGGGCTTTGGGAAAATTAAGGTCGGAAATTTCATCCCAGCCCTTTTTATCGTGGCGCTTCTGGCCTGGTGGTTGTATTGAATGTAAGACCATCTTGTGAATAGAGGAGGTGGATTTTAAACACTCAGGATCACCTCCTATAATGGAGTATTGTGATTACAGATTATTGGTCAGGATAATCACGGATAATGCCGATAATTATTTAAGTGATAGAGTTGAAACAACTTCAGGGGATAGGATAGCATTATTTATGGCACTATTAATGATAGGAATCACTAAAAACTGAGGCGATATGAAACCGTTGCAAACAAAATTATCCTTGACATTCCAAACCGCCAAGGTATCTTTATGCCAACGATTTAGAGGAAAGGGATTGCGTATCGCGATTAGTTAAAAGGTTTTTGTAGAGAAGCTGGATAAAAGAAGAAGAACGCGCGCTACATTAACCTGATAGCTGATTTTTGATTTTTTCGGGCGTTTTTCCTTGCCCGGAAGGTCGAATCGTAGGTATGGAGATCTAATGAATCGTTCCTCTAAGTTAAATAAGTTGCAAATAACCTTCATCGTCTTCGTCACTTTTATATGCGCTAATCTGTCTTGGGCTAACGCTATATTCGACGACGATGTGGAGGTTTTGCAATCTGACGCCAGTGGCGTCACGCTTCGCTACCAGGCGCCTCCGGCCAACGTAATGCCCTACGAGGATAGTGGCCTGAGTCTCCTGAGCATTCCCCGCACTGCGCAAAATTCCCAAAACGGCGCAATCGATATTCCCATAAAGATAGTGCCGCTGGCTATGCCGCCCGGCGCCACTGCCAGAATCACGGTTCAGACGTCGGAATTTCAAATACAGCCTTTTAAAGCGCTTGCCCCATATTTTTCCCGTCCCAATGC
>DOTU01000290.1 GCA_003520965.1 Candidatus Zixiibacteriota bacterium | reverse complement strand
GATAAGCTCCACACAAAAGACAAAACCGCCGTATGAGCAAATGCGGCGGTTTATTTTTACTGCACAAAATATTAGGGATTCAGGTAATATCGTTACTCTTTAAAAGAAATGTATTCCATTGGCAGAACTAATCATCTTGAAATAGGGTATTCAGTATATTATGATAAGCGCAAGTAAATAGGAATTATCTAAGACAGGATGAATGATACGCGGCAGTTTGTACCTCCGAAAATTATTGTCTACTGGGCTTCCTTTTTGGGACTCGGTTTAATTTTTTTGGAGCTATTCAGGCTTGCGTTTCTTCTGCGATATTGGCATCTAACATCAGGCATTCCGTCAGGGGATATCTTAAGCTCATTCGTTATTGGGGCGAAATTCGATATTTCGATCCTGTCTTATGCTATTTTACCATTTTTTTTGATTAGCTTCATACCAGGACTTGAAGGGTATCGTATCGTTCGCAGGGTATTGCAGGGAGCGCTTTATACAATCTTCTCGATAGTATTTCTATTGAGCTTAATTGATATCGAATATTACAGTGAATATGGGGAGCGATTGGGGGTCTGGTTTTATTCCTATCTCGATCATCTTAAGCTTGTCTGGTACAGTGTCTCAAGCAGTTTTCCGGTAGGGTTATATGCAGTCCTCTGGCTGATTGCGGTGCTCGTTTTTCTCTTCTTAGCAGGGTTAGTCGGCAGAATTAAAAAGAGCACGCGGGAATCGCGGTGGTATGTAAAGCTTGGCTATTTTCTGGTATCGTTGGCGCTTCTGGCAATCGGTATGCGGGGAGGAGTTTCGTTAGCGGCTCTCGACTGGGGAAGCGCCTACCATTGCAATTACGGTTTTGCAAACGATCTGGCGCTTAACGGTATTTTCACCTTAAGCCACAGCCTTTATGAGGATTATTCCGACAAAAAAAGGCCGACCCAATTTCAGTTCATGTCGTCAGATGAGGCGCTGAAAACAGTTCAGGAATCTGTAGTCTCCCCTATTGACTCGCTGCTGGAACCGGATAAATCTCTGAAGCGGCTCTCGGCATACGGTGGCAGCGATAGTGTCAATTACAACGTCGTCTTAATTATTATGGAAAGCTGGTCGGCCAAGTTTGTGGGGGCGCTGGGGGGCAAACCTGACGCCACTCCCTTTTTTGATAGCCTATCGGAAAAAAGCCTGCTGTTCAATAATTTTTACGCCTCGGGGCTGCGAACCAACCGTGGCCTGCTTTCTGCGCTTTGCTCTTTTCCATCTTTACCCGGTAGGACGGTTATGAAACGTTACGGCGCCCCGCATCCGTTCAGATCGATCGCTGACATACTGGGTGAGAGAGGGTACGATTCATATTTCATTTACGGCGGCGATCTGGGGTTCGAGAATATGGAAGGATTCTTCAGAAATCAGGGGGTTAAGAATTTCATTGGTATGGATGATTTCCCGATTGGCTCGGCCTTAAACAGATGGGGCGTACCCGATCATAAGGTGTTTGAAAAAGCTAATCGAACCTTTGCAGGACTAAAGACTCCGTTTTTGGGGGTTGTCGTTACGCTATCCAACCATGAGCCATTTATACTTCCAGGTAAAGAGTTTGAGGTTTTTCCAAAGGGGATAGATTACGGAGATTATCTGAATACATTTTATTACTCCGATTGGTCGATTGGCCAGTTCTTTCATCAAGCTGAAAAAGAAGAATATTTTAAGAATACGATTTTCATTTTAGTGGGAGACCATGGTCGTGTGCTCTATCATCCCGATGATATGCGGCATAATTTCCGGATCGCTTGTCTGATCTACTGCCCCGGCAGGGATGATATTAAACCACAAAGAATCGAGACAGTATGCGGGCAAGTGGATCTGGTTCCCACAATTCTTGGGCTTTTGGGCAAACCGGCAATACAAGAGAGCTGGGGGAGAGATATACTGGCAATCCCATCCGCCCAAGATGGATACGCGTTCCTCAATAAAAATGAGGGTTACAGCTGGGTTGAGGATTCGCTAATGGTTCGGGAGGAGCCAGGCGCACCGGCACGCCTATACAGATTTCCGTCGGATTCGCTTGGCATAACTGATATCTCACCATTATATCCGGAGATATTCAAGCGGATGCGTCGGCAAGGCGAGGCGATGTTGCAGCTTGAAGTGGACATGGTGCATAAGAAGTAGTACTGAGTACTGAGTGTTGAGTACTGAGTGCTGAGTGCTAAGTGCTGAGAAAAATAGTTCTAAGTTCTTAGTTGTGAGTTATGAGTTCGGGAGCGTCAGGATGTCGTCCCGCGAAGCGCGGGACTTCTGTCCTGATGCATACAATCTTATTGCCTATCGACTTGGCGGGCAAGCAGGGCATGGGATAGGTGGATCGCCACCCTTGAAATAGCGCACCATGTAAGTGACGTCTAATCCAGAGAACGAGCAGCTTCCATTAACATCACCCTCGGTATACCAGAAGTTACCACTGCCGGGAGGGCATTCGCAGGTATATGCCGGAGCAGGTCCGCCCTTGAAATATCTCACGGAATAAGTCACATCGAGACCGGTGAAAGAGTGGGAGTTGTTAACATCTCCAAGAACATATAAGCAGCTGAAGGGTGGGGCCAATAGCTCGGTTAGGACGC
>DOTU01000341.1 GCA_003520965.1 Candidatus Zixiibacteriota bacterium | reverse complement strand
GTACACTTTAACCCGACCCGTGACATATAAATAAGCCCTTGAATCACAACTGGTTCAAGGGTTTTTATTTTGAATATGATTTTCAATTAGAATGGCATTTTGTTAGAAAATGTTTATATCGATCAAAATTCGATTTTTTGGGTCATGTAAGTCATTGATTAACAACGTCTGTTTTTTTAGAAATCGCATTTTCCAATTCTCGTCGGGTTGGGAACCCGAAGGTCAATAATCATAAAATCGGAAAATTTAAGAATGAAAACTGCCGGGTCCCAAACCCAAACACTAAGTATGATTCAAATTGCAGAAGAAATGGACATTCCCTTGAGAAACTCTGCAATTCTTAACTATATATAATAATGGTTGCATATGCAACTAATTGTTTTATATTACGTTTAATGGTTAGATCGAAAAATGAATTGGAGGCTCTTGACAGACAATGACTAAAACAAACCCCGATGCGCTACGCGAGTTGATTCAGGCTTTCATTCATCGATTTGGATTGCTTGATCTCACCCGTACTCCATGCGGATTGTCAATCAGCGTATCCGATGCGCATGCACTGATGGAGCTATTGAAAACTCCCAATATCGACCAGATGAATTTATCCAAGAGACTTGGTCTTTCAAAAAGCGCAACGACCCGACTGGTGCAAAGACTTAAAAGGCGCGGACAGATCAGCCGATGTCGAAATCAATTAGATGGCAGAGCCTATAATCTTAATCTGACAGATAAAGGAAAACGCCAGGCGGAAATGATCAACCGGGAGAGCCTGAAAATCTTTGGGGCAATTATCTCCGGGCTTTCCGAAGATGCCGCTCAGCAGCTAATGCAATCTATTCCACTCCTTATTAAAGCCATTCCTGAGTTCAATCGAAATTCAAAATCCGAATTTATTCAGGTATAGCATCATGATTTTAAAGGATAAATAAATGATTAACTACCGAATTCCTGCCAAATTGCGGAAGCCCCTAATTTGGCTAGTTGCAATTGTCGGTTTTGTAGTTGTTCTCAGGCTAACTGTGTTTGCGCCGGTACAGATTAAAACCGTTACGATTGTCAAACATGATTTAACTGCCCAGGTATACGGAAACGGCACTGTTGAAGCCAAGGTAGTTGTGCCCGTATCAAGCAAAGTCACCGGCAGAATTGAAGCTTTGTATGCTGACCAGGGGGATACGGTAAAAAGCGGGCAGGTGCTGGTTAGATTCGAAGATGAGGATTATCATCAGCAGGTTTTGGAAGCAGAGGCCGGAGTAAGGAAAGCTGAGGCGGCTTTTATAGCTGGCAATGCTGACAATCAGAAAGCCCAGGCGAATCTTGAATTGGCTCAAAAGACTTTCGCCCGGATGAAGGCCATGGGAGATAAAAATCTCGTCTCCCAGCAGAACGTGGATGAGCAGTCGGCGGTTCTGACCGTAGCTCAGAAAGAAGTAGAGCATGCCGCGGCCGTCGTTGATGTCGCCAATAAAGATTATCAGGCAGCGGAGGCCAGTCTGGCACTTGCCCAAAGCCGCAAAAATGATATGACCGTGATGGCTCCAAACAATGGGATTATTATTTCCAGAGATCTCGAAAAAGGCTCGATGGTCCCACCAGGTCTTCCAATATTTCGTCTGGCCGATCCAACCATCATCTGGGTTACCGCCTATGTCGATGAATCTCGCTGCCAGGATCTGGCCATAGGTCAATCTGCTCTCATTTATCTTCGTTCAGCCCCCAAAAAAGTATTCAACGGCCATGTGGCCCGAATTGACCTTGAAAGCGACCGGGTAACCGAAGAATTAGAAGTCAATATCGCCATTGATCCGCCGTTGCCTCCGTTTCGCATTGGAGAGCAGACGGAAGTCTATATCACGACTGCTCTGAAAAAGGAAGCTCAGGCGCTCCCTGCGGGAACGGTAACATCCAAGGGTAAACAGCGACATGTCTGGGCAGTTAAAAATGGCAAGCTCAAGTCCCAGGAGGTTGTGACCGGAATCGAGGATCGGTCCGGATTTATTGAAATCCTATCTGGGATAGATAATGATACTCATGTGGCTATCGCTCCACCACCGGTAATGATGAGCTTTAAAGATGGCATGCGGGTCAAGGTGATGCGATGAATCTAGCCATCAGGGACATTTTATATCATAAATGGCGTTTTATACAAACCAGTTTCGGGTTGGGGCTTCTGATCGCGGTGGTTATGAGCATGGGAGGAATTTACCGCGGCCTTATAGCCGATGCCACGGTTGCCTTAAATTCCACGGGGGCCGATCTCTGGGTGGTTCAAAAGGGTACTGTTGGTCCATTTGCCGAAGCGTCCCGCCTACCCGAGGACGCAAAATACCGTATCGCTGAGGTCCCCGGTATCGCCCAAGCTTCAGGCCTATCCTTTCAGAATATTCAAATTACGCGTTATACTAAACCGCTGCGGTTTTTCCTGGTTGGTTATGAGCTTGACGGTTTCGGCGGACCGCCCATCATTATCGCCGGGCGCAATATCAACCAATCCCATTATGAAATGGTTGTCGATAAAAGCATGAAAATGCAGCTTGGTGAGACGATTCGGTTGGGATTAAGTGATTACACCGTAGTTGGCATCACCAAGGGGATGGTCTCAGTTTCGGGAGATCCATATGCTTATGTCAGCCTGGCCGATGCCCAGGATATCCAATTTAAGGATGATAATAACGCCATTCGCAACAATCGAGCCAGGATTGCGGATAGAATCTCGAAAGTATCAATTCTTTCTCCGGCTCAGATATCTCAGCTTGCGCCTTTAGTGACTGAGATTGCTGGGTCCACCCATATTGTCAATACGGTGGCAGCCAAGCTGGCTCCCGGAACTGATATTAAGGAAGTGCAGGAGACCATTCAGCGCTGGAATCATTACCAAGCTATTTCTACCTCTGAACAGGAAAAAATATTAACCGCCGGTATGATTCAGAAATCGAAAATGCAGTTGTCTTTATTTCGGAGCATCCTTCTAATTATCTCGGCCGTGATCATCACCCTAATCATCTATACCATGACGATGGAGAAAATTCGGGTGATCGCCACTCTTAAGTTAATTGGTTCCCCCAACAAAGTGGTTGCCGGTCTGGTATTACAGCAATCATTATTGATCGGGACAATCGCATATACCATAGGTTATGTTATTATCAGCCTGACATATGACAAATTCCCCAGACGAGTGGAATTAATCCCGTTCGATCTGGCCGCCCTGTTCGTCATAGTCATGGTAATATGTGTTTTCTCAAGCCTGCTCGGAATTCGCAAGGCCATGAGGGTTGACTCATCTCAGGCTTTGGGAGGCTGATGTTAGACTACGCCATCCAAACAAAGAACCTGACCAAGGTTTACGGCAAAGGTCATACGGAAGTAACCGCCCTTTCGGATGCGACCCTAAACGTATCGCCGGGTGAACTGGTTGCTGTGATTGGCCCATCTGGGTCGGGGAAAACCACCATGCTTACGACCATCGGGCTGATCAATGAACCCACCAGCGGAAATGTGGTCATTGATGGCATGGCGGTAGCCAATGACGGTTGGATTCCGGGCCTTGACATGAAGCGCATCCGCCGCGAGAAACTGGGATTTATTTTTCAGGCTTATAATTTAATACCATTTCTTTCTGCCATTGAAAATGTGATGGTGTCGCTGAGCTTAAATGGAATCAATGGGAAAATAGCCCGAAAAAGGGCAACCGAGCTTCTCGACAAGCTTATGCTTGAGCGCGTGAAAGACAATTATCCCTCGGAGCTTTCCGGAGGAGAGGCTCAACGAGTTGCGATAGCCAGGGCGCTGGCCAATCGCCCGAAAGTGATTCTTGCCGACGAGCCTACGGCCGCCCTTGATACCGCCAATGGCAAAAATGTGATGGACCTGCTCAAGAAACTGGCCATGGAAAATAACTCGGCCATCATGGTTGTCACCCATGATTCCAGAATGATAGAGGGATTTGATCGGACTTATGAGATTCACGACGGGCGAATTGTGAAGTAGACAAATCATTAATCAGCCAGATTTGAAGCTACATTTTGTTTTAAATAATGCGATGGGAGAACTGATGAAAATACTTGTCTTATTAAATGATCCACCATATGGGACCGAACGCTCATATAACGGTCTGAGGTTGGCATTTTCATTGTCAAGGCAAGCGGATTGCGAGGTGAAAATATTTCTGATAGCCGATGCCGCCCCTGCGGTAAGTCAGGGCAGGTTACACCTAACGGACTCTACAACCTTGAAAGGACGCTAAAATCTCTGGTTTCAAAGAACATTCCCATTGGTGCCTGTAGAACCTGCATGGATGCCAGAGGCCTAAAACTGGAAGAAATGGCTCAGGGGATCTGCAAAAGCACCATGAAAGAGTTGACTGACTGGACCATCTGGGCGGATAAGTTAATTGTATTTAAAATCGAGGGTATATGGAAGCATATCAAAAACTCATTCCAATCGGAATAATCCATTCCCCCTATTCGAAAGCGGAGGGAACACCAATTCAGTCTGCCTATGCCGAAGGGGCAGAAGACTCTATAGAAATATTACCGGAATTTTGGGATGGGCTTTCAGACCTTGACGGCTTCGAGTGTGTTTGGCTGATATATTTTTTCGACCGCACGGCATATCCTCGGCTTAAGGTCATTCCGTTTAGGGATATAATCGAGCGCGGCGTCTTTGCCACAAGGGCACCTTCAAGGCCCAATTTTATCGGCTTGTCGGTGGTTAGGCTTANNGTTCACATTCATTTGACGACATACAGCTGTGATATTTCTGCTGCCAATCTTGCAAGAGCCCGGGGAAAAATACGAAGTGATAATTTGAAAATGGTAAGACATAATATCACCGGCAAACTGGAATTTGACCAGGAATCATTTGACATGCTGGTCTGTTGTCATTTTCTTCATTTCATCAAAAATCCCGATTTTGCCTTAAGCGAATTCTCACGCGTATTAAAAAATGGTGGAGTAGGAATAATTGTAACATTTAAAGGACCTTATGAATCATTCAAAGAAGGTAAGAATAGAATTACAGCATCATTAGGGTCCGATATCGCACGACAATATTGTTATTGGAAAATTCCAGATATTGCGTTTAATGCATACAATAGCACAGGAAAGTATTACTGGACTTTAGATGAGTTTAAGGGGAGATTAGGATTGGCGGGATTCAATATTATAAAAATTACTGATACCTTTATGGGTTGTAGCATGAAGGCCATTGTTCTTAAGAAAAATTAAGAGAGGGCATTCATGCTCGACCAAGAAATAAAACAGGCACTCTCGGATGCCGAGCGGATAATGCAGAGGCTTTATGCGGAGCACCCGCCCAAGCCGCGAAAGCCTGTCCTGATGATTGTCGAGGACGATCCGCTTGTGGCTATGGGGCTTGAGAACATCTTCGAGGAAGACTATGAGGTCAGGCTCTACGGCACCGCCAGGGATGCGTTGAAGGCCCAATTTAATCGGCTTGTCGGTGGTTAGGCTTACTAAAATCGACGGACTGACTCTAAGAGTTGCTGATACCGATATTCTCGACGGCACGCCGCTTTTGGATATCAAGCCATATATTCCTGACATTGATTCGTTTCCCGGTTCTCGGGCAGGTTGGTTTGATGCCAATACAGTCGAGCGAAAAATAGCTGATTGACGATTTGAAAGCTAAAGGAGCAATTAAGATGATGGACAGGGCTGAGACTGGCAAAAGGGTAGCGTCTGGGAGTATCATATTTCTATCATTTATGGTGGCGATGGAGATTGTCATCATGATAAGCCCATTTGCCATGTTTTTTTACTCAGTATTCAATCCCTTTTTAACCGCGCTAAATAGTTCCCCTGCTACTCGCTGGCTGGCGGCCTTTTTCCTGCCTCATATGGTCGTGCCGCCAAATCTGCCGCTTCAGATTCTGCGCGTGATAGGATCGGTCCTGTTTGTAGGTGGTCTTGCGATATTCTTAATTTGTGCCATTCAGGTTTATGGAGGAATGATTTTAAAAAGAGGACCTGCCAAATGGGGGTTTTATGCCATCATTAGGCATCCCCAGTATGTGGCGTTGGCAATGGCAGCGCTGGGTATGTCGATCATGTGGCCAAGGTTTTTAACATTGGCCTTATTCGCAATCATGCTCTTTCTATATTATTTACTGGCAGTCTCCGAGGAAAACCGCATGCTTTCTCATTTTGGTGAAAACTATCAGGAATATCTAAATCGCATGGGCATGTTTGTGCCAAAGTTTTTTGAGAGAATCTTTGTAGGTAATAGTCATGTCAGAAAGCCGCTGACTTTTCTAAAAGGAGCCATGATTCTCATAACCTTATTGATAATCGTAGTAGGAGGCGGCTTTGTCTTGCGTTTCTATACAATTCACCATTTGCCGCTTGCAACTATCAATGACATTGATGTCCTGACAATTACCAAAGACGATAATCAAAATGCCCAGGATTTGATTCCCGAGCTATTAGCCGATTCATCAATTTCAGCCAGGCTACAGCCAATCATGAATGGTGAGGGAAATCGTATTCTGGCATATTTCATTCCCGTTGATTATGTGATGCAGGGCATGATAGCCAATACCGGCGAGGAATGGAAGCTCTTCGAACGTCACCGAACTATGGCCATGATCACCGAGTATGTCTTTCACCCATACGCCCATTTGGTATCCGGGCATGCCCACCACATGGCCATGATAGGCCAGGTTCATGATCTCAATATGTACAACAGCCCGGCGATGAGGCGCCGGGTAATATTCCTGGAAATCTCGTCTTCTGGTCATGAATTAAAAAATCTGACAGATGATTTTGGCATCAATATGGAAAGGAAGCCGCTCTTCTTTGCGGATATTCATCTTCACACAGCTGAATTGCTTCAGGTTCAAGATACTCCTTCAGGAAGTGGCTGGGGCACTGTCCCCACGCCGATGTTTTAGACGATGATATGCTTGATAAATATGGATGATTATTGTAAATGTGAAAAATGATCAATCTCCTGCTTCCTTTAATACTTGGGTCCATTTTCGGGGCACTGGCCGCCGCCGCGGCTTATCTTATAACCTATCAGGAATACATTCACCATTTTCCCGATAAAGGCAGGCCGCGCAAGATGGCCTTGAGGATGGCCCTGGTGGCGTTTTTATTCTTTGTCATATCCATCCTCATAGTTTGGATAATATTTATCGGCATATTTTCCAAAGGCAAACTGCAATAAGCTAGCCGAAATTTATAATATAGACGTAGGCTTACCGAACATTTTGAATAAAATTCAGTTATTATTTTTTAATTGACATGAAACACACAGATGCATATCTATCGGTCTCTGTTTTGGCAGAAGGTGATGGAGTTCACCCGAAACCGCTTCAATAGCTGATAACTCCTACCACAACATTTAATTTTTTTGAAGGAGGATTTTATGAATCCTGATGTCGTCCCGTTTGTGGTAGGAATTGTGATCTTAATCTCAAGCGTCATATCCTTAAGGCTTGGACTCTCCGTAGCCATAATTGAAATTGTCGGGGGAATGATCGCTGGTAATCTGGGAATTAAGTCCCAGGAATGGATGATCTATCTGGCAAATTTCGGCGGAGTTCTGCTCACCTACTTAGCAGGCACCGAAATTGACACGAAATTGTTGAAAGAAAAATCAAAGCAGAGCCTGCTCATTGGCGGATTATCGTTTCTCCTGCCCTTTATGGGAGTTTTTCTTTTCACTTATTATATCGCTCATTGGCATTACCAAGCATCTTTGATAGCCGGAGTTGCCCTCTCGACAACATCACTTGCCGTGGTCTATTCCGTTTTGGTTGAAACCGGTCTTTCCCATACTGAAATAGGAAAGCTGCTCATGGCGGCGACATTTATAACTGACATGGGAACCGCTCTAGCTTTAAGCATCTTATTCATAAAGCCAACGTTTTATACACTTATATTCATTTTGGTATCACTGGTCGTCATCTACTTTGCAGACAGGTTTTCCTATTTAATTTTCGACAGCAAGCATCTGAAAAACAAGGTGATTGAACCAGAGATAAAATACATCTTCGTTCTTCTGCTTGCCTTAATGTACTTCGCTCATTTGGGAGCAGGTCATGCAGTACTCCCTGCGTTCGTGCTGGGCCTCTTCATGTCCAGGCATTTCTCGGAAAGTAACGGCAACAAAGAGATGCGAAACAGACTGCGAACCGTGGCCTATGCTATCATTACTCCCATATTCTTCATCGTTGGGGGATTGAAAGTTTCGCTTCCCCTGATCTATTCCGCGCTCGGATTTTTCATCATGCTATTTATCCTAAAGATTGTTATGAAATTTCTTGGCGTTTACTTTCTGGCAAAAAGATATATACCACACGGAAGCATGTATACGACTCTCCTTATGAGCACGGGCCTGACATTCGGGACCATTGCCAGCGTTTTCGGGCTCAATTCTGGATTGATTAATGAAGTTCAATATTCCGTCTTGATCGGCGTGGTTGTGGCCAGTGCGGTTATTCCGACTTTTGTAGCCCAAAGGTGGTTTATGCCAGTTCACTCTGAAGATATTGTTGAGCTTAATGGGGATAATACAATTGATGGAGACTAGTAATCTATTCGTTTCGGACTGGCATAACTAATTATCTTCCAGCGACTTCCGCCAGTTCGAGCATAGTGCAATCGGATGTCAAATTCAAACCTCACAAAAGTATGGGGAGAGTGAGGTCGGGGCCGCTTTGCAATAAACACCATATAGCAAGCAGCTACAGTTGGTTCAAATCGGCCAATCTCGCTCTCGCCAAAATTTAATCTCTGCATTGAGGTTGGTGCCTAACCATTATCTTTGGGCAAGATTCTTGAAACTAAATCCAGTGAGCCCCAGTTTAAGAGCTATTACGATTATCGTATACGACCAACGTAATAGTAATGGGAATACAACACATGAAAGATATCGACTCCAAGTGGATACAACGCGAAATCCTTCTGGGATTCTGGAAGGTTCACATCCTGCACCATGCTTCGGAACAGCCAATTTTCGGCCAGTGGATGCTGAAGGAGTTAAGACATCATGGCTATGAAGTTAGCCCCGGCACGCTCTATCCAATCTTCTCTCGAATGGAAAGGGTAGGATTAATCAAGGGCACAAGTGACAGGGCCCACAGCCTCCGCGAACGCAGGGAGTATCGCCTCACATCCAAGGGAAAGAGAATGCTCAGTCTGTTACAAGAACAGGTTGAGGAACTATATAAGGAAGTATGTGGGAGTTAGTGATGACCATAAGTTGCCATTCAAGGAAAATATGCGTTTCGGTATTTATTATTGTCGCAGTTATTTTACCGTCCTCAATAAACGCAGGCCCGCCTTTCGTAACCGATGATCCGGAGCCAGTCGATTATCGGCATTGGGAATTTTATCTGGCATCCCAGGTTGGCCATGAATCTGACGGCTGGTCTGGAACCTGCCCGCACATAGAATTAAACTATGGAGCTATCCCCAATTTGCAACTTCACTTGATTGCTCCCATTAATTTTTCGGCACCGAAGCATGGAACAACCCAATTCGGTTATGGTGATACTGAAATAGGAGTAAAATACCGGTTTATGGATGAGACTGCGCACCATCCACAGATGGGGTTGTTTCCGATCATTGAAATTCCAACCGGTGACCGCGGACGCGACCTGGGCGGTGGACAGTTTCAAATGTTTTTGCCCCTCTGGATTCAGAAGAGCATTGGGGCTGAAGGTCGCGAATGGACATCGTATGGAGGCGCAGGATATTGGATCAATCCCGGCTCGGGAAATCGGGACTGGTGGCTCATCGGCTGGCTTTTGCAGCGACGCCTTAATTCCATTCTTACTATGGGTATCGAACTATTTCACACGACACCGGATACAATCGAGGGCGAGTCAGGCACTAAACTGAATATGGGTGCGATCCTTGATTTGAGCGATTCATATCATTTTCTATTCTCCGCGGGCAATTCCGTTCAAGGATCTTCCGGATTTGAGTCCTATGTCGCGCTTCAGACGACGCTTGGGCCGAGGAGGTAGGTTATGGTAAATCGTTTGATTAACACAACGGCACCGCATGCTACCGTGCTGATTCGCTTACTTGTCGGGCATGTCTTTTTCTCGGAGGGAGTCCAGAAATTTCTATTCCCAGATACGCTCGGAGTTGGAAGATTTACGGCCATCGGAATTCCAGCGCCCCATATTCTGGCCCCCTTTGTGGGAGTCGTCGAGATAACATGTGGACTTTTAATTGTCATTGGGATACTGACAAGGCTGGCAGCCATCCCGCTTTTGGTAGACATAACTGTGGCAATTCTTACAACAAAACTCCCTATTCTCACCAATAAAGGATTTTGGGCGATGGCCCATGAGGCTCGAACCGACTTTGCTATGTTACTCGGGCTACTTTTTCTACTCACAGTTGGGGCCGGCGCATTTTCAATCGATCATTGGCTGGCGGTACGGACGAAGGACAACGCGAATGGCTGATGAAGCCCAAAATCGGGGACCTCTGGGAGAACTGGCGAAGCTCTTCTTGCGTTTAGGCGCGACGGCATTTGGGGGCCCGGCAGCGCACATTGGAATGATGCATGATGAAGTGGTTAAACGGCGAAAGTGGATGAGTGATGAGCAGTTTCTCGATCTCATTGGCGCCACTAATTTGATCCCTGGGCCTAACTCCACAGAGATGGCCATGCACATTGGCTTTTTGAAGGCAGGGTGGCGCGGCTTGCTCATTGGGGGATTATCCTTCATGATGCCGGCGGTTTTGATCGTGCTCCTATTCGCATGGGCTTATGTGCGATTCGGAAGTACTCCGCAGGCAAGCTGGTTGTTATATGGTGTGAAGCCTATCGTAATTGCGATAATAATTCAGGCGCTATGGAATTTGGGCAAAAAGGCTATTAATAGCAGATTATTAGCTGCGGTCGGAATCGGTGTAATCAGTCTCTATTTCCTGGGCATAAATGAAATTGCCCTGCTCTTATTCGGTGGAATAGCGGTTATGCTCGCGAAAAACTGGCGACTTCTCAAAGGGAAAGCGGCAGCACTATTGACCATTCCCTCCTGCGGATTAATGGCGGTTTCACAGATTCCTGTTAATTTCAGTTTAATCGGGCTTACCCTTAATATGCTAAAGATTGGCGCCGTCTGGTATGGAAGCGGATATGTGCTTTTGGCGTTTTTGCGTGCCGATTTCGTCGAACGGCTGCACTGGTTAACCGACCAGCAACTAATCAACGCTGTTGCTATCGGACAGATCACGCCGGGGCCGATATTCACCGCTGCGACGTTCATAGGATATATATTGGGCGGCTTTTCGGGAGCGACCCTGGCCACTTTCGCAATCTGCCTTCCATCATTCGTATTCGTGGCGATATCAAATCCTCTGATTCCCCGAATCCGCAAGTCTAAATTTGCGGGTAGCCTGCTGGACGGCGTCAACGTCGCTGCACTTGGACTAATGGCTGCAGTGACTTGGCAACTTGGGCGGGCTTCGTTGGTTGATCCATTCACGATATGCCTGGGAGTTGTAGCGCTGTTTCTTCTTTTTCGATATCGCCTCAATTCTGTCTGGGTAGTAATGGGAGGGGCATCGGCGGGATTAATTTGGTCGCTTCTAAATAAATCAGTATCTCTCTTTAATTGATTGTTTTCCACAGGCTTCAGTCGCTTTCAACATGGTGCATCCGGATCGGAAACTGAAAGCTCATTAGAGTTTGAGGAGAGAGAGGTTTGGGCTGCCATGTTGATCAAGCCGTTGCAAAATAATACGATACAACGATAATCAAATTATCAACGATTCAAATAAAGTATATAGCCACCGGCAAAAATAATTAAGGCGCCGGATACCTTTTTTGCCCAGATCGAGAAATTAGCGATCCCTTTGGATTTGGCAAACGATTCCACAAAACCAGTTACTGCTCCTGCCAGAATGATAAGTGCGCAGTGCGCGATCGCATATGTAAAAAGAAGCAGCGTTCCATATAATATTTGGCCTTTGGTAGCGACATAAGCCAGAATTACTACCAAGACAGGTGTGGCGCATGGCGATGAAGCGATTCCGAACAGAAGCCCCATTAAAAACGCGCCCAATAGCCCCCCGGTTTTCACCTGCAGTTTATTTTTAAAGGGAAATCGAATTTCAAAAAAGCCTATAAGCGATAACCCCATAATTATTGCAATAACGGCAATCGCCCAGAAAAAGTATTTGCCGGTCAATCCCAAAAATGAACCGATAAAACCTGCGGCCGCACCTAGAAGTGTAAATGCGATTGCCAGTCCAAGCGCAAAAATCAATGAATATTTTAACGCCTTTTTTTTATCGCCTTGAGAATATCCGCCAACATAACCAATTACCAAAGGAATCACCGCCAAAACACATGGCGAGGCTGCTGAGATTAAACCGCCTGCAAAAACAGCGACCAATGCAAAAGCGGGATTATTCTGAATGAATACTGCCAGCGACTCCACTAAAGCTCAATCCCCAGGGCTTTAAAATGCGCCTTAATTGAATCGGCAGGGAAAAATCCAATGTGCCGATAAACCTCTATTCCGGATGTATCGAAGAAGATTTGTGTGGGAATCAAGGTGATCTTATATTTCAGGGCAGAGTCACGATCCTCTTTAGTATCGATGAAAATGACCTCAGCTTTGCCTTTGTACTCAGTCTTCATCTCCTCCAATATGGGGGCCATCTTCTTGCAGGGTATGCAGCTTTTGCTGCCAAGATCGATCAATTTAGGCAATGTTGCTCGTTTGCCTGGAGCTGCCTTCGATGAATCATCTGATGCATTAGTAGTAGTTTTTTTATCGCCAGCGGAGGATCCACTAAATATCAGCGAAATTAATCCTGTAATAATTACCCCGGCAAACAATGTTTTTTTGATGCTAGTCATACAACCCCCTCGGATAGTTTATTGGTGATATAGGTTGTTGCCTCGCTTATCGAAGGCACCTTGCCGGAAACCATCACTTTCCCATCAATGGCCACGCCCGGCGTGATAGTGACTCCGAATTTCATGATTTCGTTAATAGTATCTACCTTTTCCAATACATAATCGCTGCCTTCGCGCAGCCCCAGCTTAATAGCTGCCTCATGCATGACCTCTGCAGTCTTCTTGCATTTGGGGCAGCCCATTCCCAATATTTGAATTTTCATAATTTTATCTCCCTTAAAATTTAATCTATCGGTTCCTGTTGTTCCTCCGGATGATCAATTAGCCTTTTAATTGCCTCGCGGCTCGTTCCCCATTCGATTCGATTTACTTCTTCGCCGTCTTTACCATAATAAACCACTGCCGGCATTATCATAAGGTTGAATAAGCTTTCGGCCTCAGGAACAAGGTAAGCATCGATTTTACTAAAATTCAGCGAGTCATCATTGCCGTTTAGTTCGGGAATACTATCAATCGCCGCTGACGCAATAGCGCATTTGGCGGCAGTGCAGGAGCAGGCCACCGAATAGTAGAAAAAGGCCAGTGTCGGTTTACCGGTTAAGAGATCAGCGCGTAATTGCTGAAGGTTATCGACCTGTTTTTGAACATTTAAGGAATCCTGAATTACCAAACTATTTGAATAGACCCTGGCGGTATCAGTAGTTGAATTTCTTTGAGCAAATCCGCTATTGGCAGCAATAGCCAGAAGCATAACTGAGCTTATTAATATGCGTACCATTGTCATCGAAAACCCTTCTTAACTGTATTTACATTTTATAGAATAAAGTTAAATAGATAGCCTACAGCAATAATTCCCACTGCAACTATTCCTACAAAAATCATTATCAACTGAATTTTAAGGACTTTACGAAGGATAATAGTTTCAGGCAGCGATAACCCTATAACCGCCATCATAAATGCCAGGGCAGTACCCAAGGGAACGCCTTTTTCTAAGAGCGCCTGCATGATTGGAATTATCCCCGCGGCATTGGAATACATGGGGACCCCCAGAATTACTGCCAGCGGCACGCTCCACCAGGAGCCTTTGGTCATAATTGAGGCCATCAGGTTTTGAGGGACATATCCATGAATAAACGCGCCAACGGCTATTCCTCCCAAAACATACGGCCAAACTTTTCCGACAATTTCCTTCACTGCTATCCAGCCGATCTCCACCCTGTCAGACCAACGGTAACGGATTTGTTCACTTTGAGTCTCACCCAATTTGACGGTATGGACCCAATCCTCGATGAATCGTTCTAAGTGCAATTTGCCTATAATAAATCCAGACAGAATCGCAATTACCAATCCGGCTGAAACATAGATGGCGGCCACCTTGAAGCCGAACATTCCGAACAGGAGAACCATCGCCACTTCGTTTATCATCGGGGAGGCAATGAGAAATGATAAAGTTACCCCCAGAGGCACGCCTGTTTCAACGAATCCGATAAACAGGGGCACCGCAGAGCAGGAGCAAAATGGCGTAACTATACCTAGAGTTGAAGCCATGATATTCCCGACGAACTCCTGTTTGCCTGCCAGCAGTTGTCGTGTTCGCCCTGGAGTGAAGAACGACCTTATTATACCCACTCCAAAGACCACCGCGACCAAGAGCATCAAAATCTTGGGGACTTCAAAAATAAAAAACTCAAATGCGCTTCCTAAATGGCTGTCGCTTGACAAACCTAATAACCCATGCGTAATCCAGCCTGTGACAGGGGCCAGAAAATGATAGATTATATACCAAATTGCTCCCGCAATTATCAGCTTAAGCAGGAGCGGACTAGTAATCGTTTTACTTTTGGCCGCAATGATTTTGCTTGAGCCGGATTTTACGTCAGTTAAAGGCACGGGAGACATCATCTTTCATTAATGGCAGTCAAATGTTTCTGAGCTCGAGCAGAAATGACCTTAGTAATGCATTTCATGAAATCCAAGACACAAGGAACCTCGAGTCTGTAATAAACCTTGAGCCCCTCCTTGCGATCTGATACTAATCCCGACTGTTTTAAGATTGTCAGGTGCTTGGAAATAGTTGAATGATCGGCATCCACAAGCTCGTTTAGCTCGCAGACGCATCTTTCACCTTTGGCCAGCATTTCCAGCATATAAAGCCTGGTTGGATGGGCCATGGCTTTCAGGACATCGGCCTTAATCTCTGCCAATTCGTAATCTTTGTTCATAAATCACCTTCCTATGTGGCAATATAACCACATAGTCGAAGATGTCAAGACTATTTTATGGGATAGCAATTATAAAAAAAGCGGCTCTTTTGAACCGCTTCCTCAAATCTAAATTATGATTACTTGGCCGACCGGCCGCTTAATGGATTATCCTCACCTGAACCGGCTGGTTGGCCTGCAAGACGAGCCGCTGGCACTCCCGCTCGAGGCAAAGCTTGATAATACCTTTTCGGTATTGATTGATCCACATTCAGAACAGGCTACTTCAATGTCAGCATATGTAAATACGAAAACCTCGAATTTCTCATCGCAGTCGTGGCATTTGTATTCATAAAGTAGCATTAATATTCCTCCTGATTACTGGTTGTTCGTAAAATTACGCGATAGCTTCCTTAATGGCATCGAGGAGCATTTGTTCGGGAACCGCGCCTTCGACATCAAGAGTGTCGTTAATCACCGTTCTTGGCACTCCCTGGACACCATATTTCATGGCCAGCTCAGGAAATTCGGTAGCCTCGATAGCATCGGCCGTAACAAGTGGCGATTCATACGCCATTTTAAATGCCGCTAACACGGCCCTCGGGCAATATGGGCAGGCAGGCGTAACAAATACTTGCAAGTGAACCGGTTTTTTCAAGTTTCCCAAGAATTCCTTAGTCTCCTTAGATAACCCGGAATTGTTTTGTGAAATCATCTTAACAGTCTCAAGAACCGTTACAAACTCATAGCCGGATGGGACGCCATAGAAACGAAGCCCGCGGTCTTCGCCGTTTACAAAAATCGTAGCCGGGACCCTGTCGACTTTATATTTCGCCGCGGCTTCCTTATCGGTGG
>DOTU01000225.1 GCA_003520965.1 Candidatus Zixiibacteriota bacterium | reverse complement strand
GAATCTTTCCAACCGTTACGACAAGCTATGCCACCACCAAGCAGCACACAACAGATCATCCGAGATCTCAAAGTGGAAGCAGCTACCAATGGAATTTGGGAACTCAGCTTTCGAAATCGTTTGGCGCTTTCAGGGGAGTCTATCAGCAACAGCAGGTTAAATCCGAAGGGCTGCATACATCTCAAGAACAGGTGACTAAAAGCGTTAATTTGGGATATGATATCGCCAAACAGTTTCCAGCTAAAATCTCCTGGTCGGGCGATTACAACTTCATTGATACTCGAAGTGAAGTTCCAGGCAAGCTTAAAGATAATAGCCGTACGCACCTGGCGTCGTTCCAAGCCGCCAGGAGTATCGGTAAATGGTTTTCCGTTTCGACCTCGACTTCGGGACGTATTTTGGATTTTCATCACGACTCAAAGCTGACCAGAATAGAGGATATCGTAGCCAACGGTATGGCGTCAATGAGACTTCGGGAGGATTTATCCTTTGTGATCCTGCGCGGCTACAGCTTAAGCCAAAGTAAAAACGATACTACCACCAAAACTATAAACAGTTTCGTAAATTTTGGCGCGCTCTGGAACTTCCCGGTTAGCTCGGCCGCGAGCAGCCGCCTGGCGTTTTCCAGAAGCGTCTATTATAAATCGGTATTGGGCAATAATACGGTCGATAATGGATCGTTAATCATAGATTCAGAGCTTTATCGGCGCACGTCGGCGACGCTCAATCTCAGCGCGGCCCGCAGTCGGAAAACGGCATCGGGCTACGGACGGTATCAGATGACACGCAGCCTCGATATCGTTTCACGGCCGGTAAATACGATGTCGGTGAATATTAATTATCAATCATCGGAAGTATCGAATAATATAAATTTCAAAAATCGGATTAGTGATAACTTTGCGGTAAATGCGACGCATGTGCTCAAATATTATTTCAATTATACAGTAACCTATACGCTTTCCACATACCTGGCGCCATCGAAAACAACAGTTTCCACGGTTTCATTGGCGGCTAATTACCGTCTATCAAGCGCCCTGTCTTTTCTGGGAACTTATAGCCGACGAAATCTTGGTGCGGGCGTAGTTGAGTTTAATGGCGGAATCGATCAGTCGGCTACGGGACGAGTTTCCTGGATGATGAGCGCGAGAAGCAATTTGACATTAAATTACTCGATATCGAATATTAATACGTCGCGCCAATCCCAGGGATTTGGCGGATTTTATACGACAAGCTTTTGAATGCTGGAGGATTGATGAGAAATAGATGCATTACGATCGGAATGATTTTGGTTATCCTGGCAATCCTGGGGTGCGGCGGTCCCCGGACCTTCCTCAACGCCAATACTGATTGGACATTCTACAAGCAGCTTGGAGTGATGCCATTCGAAAACCTCACCGGGGATCGATTTGCAGGAGAAAAGGTACAATCGGCTTTCATTACCGAGTTATTTTTGGCAGAGAAGTTCCAGGTCGTCGAGCCGGGCGAGTTCAATGCTGAGGTTGCTCAGCAGGTTAAGGCGGCCGGGATGCAGCCCGGGCAAGAGCTCTCGCTTGAGCAAATAAAGGTGATTGGTGAGAAAGCCGGCGTACAGGGAGTTATCGAAGGGTCGGTCCGGGAGTACAGTATGATCAGAGTCGGACAGGCCGATTATCCTATCATAAGCTTGAGCTTAAGAATGATCGATGTTCCCACCGGAACAGTAGTCTGGATGACATCGTTCAGCAAAAAAGGAGGCCCCAACTTTCCAGTGGTCTCAATTGGTGAAACGCACACCTTAAGCGAATTAACCCAGAAGATCTGCCATCAAGTCATTTCAGATTTCGTAGGCCGGGCATTTTAAGGAGCAGTATCATGAGGCTATTTACTAAGTTTAATATAATCGCCGTTTTGGTTTTAGCAGTTGTATCCTGTGGCAGCAGTCCTCAGGTATTTACGCAGAAAAAAGCGACAGCCAAACCTTACAGGACGATGGCAATCCTTCCTTTTGATAATTATTCAGGCGTAGAAGATGCTGGTAAGCAAGTCTCCGAGGCTTTTTTGGTGGAGCTTTTAAGACAAACTGCCTTTCATATCGTTGAACCAGGGGAGACCGAGCGAGTAATGAAAGAGGAAAGGATCCGTTCCGCAGGGCAGATCGATAATGCCACGGCAAAGCTATTGAAAGAGAAGCTATCCGCGGATTATCTGTTGATCGGGGCGGTGGGCGAGTACAATTATCTTAAAGAGGGCGATCGCGATGTGCCATTAGTCGGATTTACGGTCAGGCTGTTGGATACCTCGACTGGGCAAATTGTCTGGGCGGCCAATCATAGCAAGCGGGGGGATGACGGAGAGCTGATTTTTGGCTGGCGGGGAGTGAGTTCGCTTAGCAAGCTTACTAAAATTTGCGTTAATGATGTTATTTCCAGAATAAAATTTGAACAATAACCATAAGCTATTGACAGTTAGGTTCTTAGGGTCCCACCTTATTGGTAAATATAATAGTAATTATTTAAAATAATTCTTGACATAGTTACTATTACTATTATCTTTATGACAATTGTCATGGTCCTTCGGGATTTGGAGTAAATGCTCTTGTGAACAACTTCACTTATTAACTGTACGAAACGAAGATGAACGCCAAAATTCTGTTGCTGATAATCTTAATCTGGAATCTGACAGCCTCCGCTGAGAAGGCGCCTCAGCCGGATATCCGTTTGGCTAATATAATCAGGGGTTACTCCGATAAACAATCGTTTGGCAACCCTACCGGCGCCTTTCTCGATTCAAAGAAATCCGAAATATATATCGCAGACGCCGGTAATCATCAGATCGGAATATTTAATCTTCGCGGTATCAGCCTGTGGACATTCAAGCATTGGGTAACCGACGGCCGTACGGGGCAAAGAGTGTTGGGAGACCCCCGTGCCGTGGTAGTAACTGGCGACGGTGATATCATTGTCAGCGACAATAAGGCCGATTACGTTGACGTTCTTGATTATCGGGGAAGCCTGGTTGGCAGGATTGATCCTAAGGATTACCCTGAGGCGGGGCCGTTTCGAAGTGCAGTCTTAGCTTTGGATAAATCGGGCAATTTGTATATCGGCGGCAATCTCGAAAAAACGGAAATTATCAAGCTCAATCCCGATTATCAACTGCTCATGAGATTCGGTCAAAAAGGGGAAGAGCCGCAGGATTTCCAGGAGATTTCGGGAATCTGGATCGATGAGGATAGCAATATCCTGGTTACCGATGCAGTAGGTTCTCCCATACTCAAGAGATTCAGCGCCGATGGCGCTTACCTGGGTGGTTTTGGCGAGCATACCATTGAGCAAAACGATTTTTCTTTCCCATGCGGTGTGGCTATGACATCGGGGGGCAGGATCTGGATCGTCGACCAACTCAGGCAGGTAGTCAAATGCCTGACCTCCTCCGGCGAATATATCACCATGATTGGCGGACTGGGAAATAAACCGGGCGATATGTATTACCCGTCGGCTGTTACCTCGGATGGCGATTCGCTTCTTGTGGTTGCTGAAAAAAATGGAAATAGATTTCAACAATTTTTAATCAGGTAATAATTAGTAAGATGTTTCACCCCAAAAAACAAATCCCTAAAGGAGGAAGCAAGTTAGTAAAACTTTTCACGACCAGATTAGTTGTAAAAGGCATTAATTATTTAAACTCAAGAGGTTTTAGGATGAAGAGAATTTTGCTTCTCACGTTAGCGGCGGTCTTCGCAATAGCGATGACGTCGGCGGCGGGCGAGTATCACATGGGCAGTTCGCTTAGTTGCTACCAATGCCATTCTATGCACTACAGCCAGCAGCATTGGTTCGGGTATGCTTATGAAGATAGCACTCCTTTCCTGGGTGGAGCGGGCCCCTACAATAACCTGCTTCGTTCCGACGTCAACGACCTTTGCCTTTCCTGCCATGATGGAGGCGATGTAGTAGACGTTTATGGTCCGTCAGAAGTATTCGCAGTAACCAACAGACAGGGCGGAACGCTCAACAAGCTTGGTGATGGCAATGAAAACAAAGGCCATACGCTTGGCGCTACCGGCGACGCTCCCGGAAGCAGCCCAGCATGGCATCCGGATGCCGTTGAAGGTTTAACATGTGTCGATTGCCACAGCCCACACGGGTCGACTGGTAGCACCAACCCGGATCAGGTTAAGGGTCAGTGGAGAAACCTGACCTACCGACCGGGAAACGCCACGAATAGGTTCGTGAATTATGAGAAATCCAGCGAGCCGGTCAATACCAGCAGGGATATTAAGTGGAGAGCCTCCAGCGTTCATTCCGCAGGCGCTTATGAAACGGCTAATGTTGATTTCTATGAGCCTGTATCGAATCAATCCCGTTACGGCGCCTGGTGTCAGGGTTGCCATACTAATTTCCACGGCGATTCCACGAGCACCAATATGGCCAATGCCAACGGTTGGATTCGTCACCCGACAGCCGGCGCTGACCTGGGTACCACCAATGCGGCTGATTTCGCTTCACATGCCTACCGTCCGCAAGTAATGAGCGCTACCGGTAACTGGGGCACCCAGGGTGATTCAACCTGGACCGCTCCGACCGATCTTACTCCGACCTGTGTTACCTGCCATAAGGCTCACGGTAACGGCAATTCCTTCGGTCTCGTTTATATGGATGGCCGCCATCCACGCACTGAAAATGGCGACGGTACCGCTACCAAAATTACGGCTACCTGCAAAATTTGCCACAGGCAGGGCGGATATTAATAAGTACTCCAAAGGAGGGTGCAGCGGCGCCCTCCTTTTGCTTTAGTATGCTGGATCAATATGGATACCGAGTTATGATGATTGCGTAAATCGATTAAGATGATACAATCTTAGTTGGGGATTGCAATTCACACCAATGATGATTTTTAGGCTCCAATAAAATGGGGCCTTTTTATTTAGTTATTAAGATTTAAATCAAGAAATGACAGATTAAGTTCTATATTAGTGGGCCGGATCAACCATGCCGGCGCTAATTCCGGTAGAGCCATAATGGCATTTATAACAGTAGCCTATCATAGGTGAAATATCGTGCCACTGAGGGGGTTTTGTATCATAATTGTTATGGCATCCCATCCCCTGGCATTGGGAGGTTATTAAATCTGGATTGTTAAGTAAGACCTTACCATGGTTTGCCTCTCCTGCTATCCAGCTTCTAAATTGATGAGGGCTATGGCGCGGATTGGGCTCTCGCATAAGAAGTTCTGCAGTACTATCGACCCGTACTTCAAAATTGCCCGTCCATTCGCCCATGGATTGAATTATGTATGCATATTCTTCGGGTGAGAGATCAACCCCATTGCTATATTGCCGAACCGGGCGACCTCCCTGGCCATGGAAGAAAGTCTTAATCATGAAAATCGTATCGCTGCCACTTAGGATGAGCGAAGAGCAGAGTTTTTTTCCAACAACCTGAGTCATATCATATATTGTATCTTGGATCGCGATTATACGGGTTGGCACTCGCTCCTGATTCAGGCCATTTATAGTAATGAAATAATCGTCCGGATAAAGATCCTCAATATAAAAATTAGCTTTGCCATCGGATATAAGGGCTGTTTTGATAAGGGTTCCGGTGCTATCTGCCAGGGTAGCGCTGGTTATCGAATTGGCCAAAGTCGTTCCCGTGGTGTCGTCAAGCGTGGAATCGAGGCTGATCGTCAGTTTTGGACCGGTAGGTGGCATCGCCGGGTTATTTTTATCCGCGCAGGAAACGATAACAATGAAAAAGGCCAGGGCCGAGAAACAAGCCAACATTTTTAGGCGTGTAAGCCGGACATGTTGCTGCATAACTTATCTTCCTTGCTCGACCAGACCACTAAATATTCAAAAATAACTTCATAAAATAAGAAATGGACTTAGAATTTACAATATCTTTGTTTCCGCCGACCACAGACGCATTTATCCGTGTCTTGTTTTCTGAAAGCTACCCATAATCAGGGTCGCCATACGCCCGACCTTCATGGTAGTAACAGAAAATATGATTTTGCAGTTGCATAAATTTAAGATACATTTACAAGATGGTGAGAGATGAGCGGGCTAACAGTGAGGTGGCTCGCCTAAAAGATTGTATTATCGACTACTGATGAAAAAATATCCGTTAAATCCCAGACTGGTTATTTTCCTGACGTTACTGCTATTTATGCTTATCCTGGGCCAATCGATTCTGGAGTATCATTCCAGCCGAAAAGCGGTACTGGACCTCATGAATAACCAAGCTCAAGCTTTAATTTTAAGTGTTGCCAAAGCCAGCGAAAAAGGCCTGGTCGCTTATGAAATTCAACAGGATAAGATTACACAGCATCTATTTACGGTTACTGAGATGGTAGACAGGTTGGATCGGATAGGTCGGTTGGATGATCAAAGCCTGCGAGATATAGCC
>DOTU01000124.1 GCA_003520965.1 Candidatus Zixiibacteriota bacterium | reverse complement strand
ATTGAAATCCGATTTGCTTCTAAGAAATATGCTTTATGATTCCGCTGAAAAAGCACTTTCAATCTAACGCATTTCCAAATAGTTCGGATTTCATGCCCAAAGGGCCGCGGAACCCGCGAGCCAATTCCCCCCCTAAACGCTTACAGCCCGAAATCAATTCGGGCTGCAAGAACGATTATATTGTGATGGCCGCTCACTCGAAAGAAATCGAGTGACGAATCTTACGCTTTGGCTTTGACCCTCTTAGTAGTCTTAAACGGCTTCCAGACAAAAAATGTAACTGCCGCGGCCGCCACGATACTTGATCCGATGATTAGTGCGTATTTCATTTGCTGCCTCCCAAATTCCGTTTCCGGAACATGCTCATGAAAAGTTCTAAATTGAAATTGGTTTATTGGATAAACCCCAGGAGGCCCTGCAATGTTTCATTATTCATGACCTCCGGTTGCCATTGTCACAAATGCGTCAGGGACCCTATTACAGGTTCCGACCAGGCAGAACGGATCCTCTATTCTCAGCGGTTCGCCGATCGCGTAACCAAGACCATATTTAACACCAATCTGACCTCCGTACCCGCGCGCCATTGATTCCAGAAGCCACAGATAATCCCTGCTTTTCTCAGGATTAAGGAACTGCGACCGATGAGCGGATAGAGCCTTAATCCAGGCCTCGAACTCTTTGGTAATATCCACAATAAACGTGGGCGCAACTTCAGGGGGTAGAAAATAATGGAATAATCCCCCAATAATATGCGGTGGCTCATCAACCGGAAGCTTTCTCAATGCGGAGTAATTTACGGCATTAACTACAATCCTTCCGCAGGCGATATGATCGGGATGACTTGCTCGTTTACCGTGCCCTCCCATCGGCCACGGGGCCAGAACAAGCCTGGGCTTATAACGTCTTATATAAGTTGCCGCAATCAGGCGAGATTGATAGTTATCCTCAACCTTGCAATCGCCTAAATCCAGATGACCCAGAACTTGAGTTCCCATTATAGAGGCTGCTTCGATCACTTCCTGACGACGGATTTCGGGGGTTCCACCGGTACCCATTTCCCCCTGCGTTAATATCACAATTCCGGTTTTATAACCCCGTTTTTGAAGCTTTATTAGAAGGCCGCCGCATCCAACTTCAACATCATCAGGATGAGCCCCGAAAGCCAGAAGATCGACTGGTTCGTATTTACTTTCTTGCATAACTCGATTCCTTATGAAAAATGCCAACCGCCCCACACGAATCTATTAAACATGGACGGAGTATAGAGTAATACTGAATTTCGTTAAATTAGGTTTCCCAACAAAGGCCCGGTATGTTTATCTGCGCCGATTATTGTTTGTCCCCTCTGACAGCATCGAATACCGCCTTTGGTCCGCCTTTGGATTCGATATCAAGCATCATTGATAACCCTCGTGCATAGGCATCGTCGCCATGTGTCAAGAGAGCGGCAAAATCATCATTATTGAAATACTTAAGAGCCTTATAAGCCACCCACTGCGCAAATCCCTCTTGATCCTCCAAAGACATATCTTTGGGGCAATTTTCGGCTTGCCAGGCATGGCTGATCTCGTGAGCGATTACTCTTATCAGGTCTTTTTCCCGCAGCCCGTAAAGTACATAAATACTGAAATCATCCCCCCGGCGATAAAACAATCCGTTAATATCACCGTGAATATCTTTAGCCTTCCGTTTGATAAAATCCTGACCTTGCAGGGAGAAGTCAAATTGATGGTTTATCGTCATGCCCATATTGTAATTAATGAATGATTGCACCTTCTGTTTTATCGAGGTAACCATTCCCGGTTCGAAATAGGCTATTCGACGGCAATCCGGGCATAGATAACGGCCATCGTCAAGTTTGGTGCCGTACGGTCCTGATGGCGCTCCGCAGTCCTCGCAACGCGGATACCTGGCTGTGCATTTGTCGCAGTATTTGGCTGCTTGATTTCCCTCGAAAAAAGTGTAGTTAGAGAGCAACGGCTCTCCGCAACAGTGGCATCTTTCGGTTTTTTCGGCACATCGCTGACAAAGAACAATATCGCCAATTTTGATTGCCTCGTTCATCGGCACACTGCATTTCTGGCACCTGGGTTTCTCCCGTTCGCATTTAGAGCAAACCTTAAGCCCAAGTTTCAAATATTGAGTATAGTTTCCCACCAACGGCTCGCCGCACAAACTGCAACGTTCCATCCGAGCGTAACAATCGCGGCAGAGATTAGCCCCATTGACAGCTATTGTCGATAACACAAGCTTACCACATTGCGAACAGACTGAATGCGATTTCCAGCAGCTCTCACAATAAACTTCACCACTTGTTGATTTAAAGTATGTACCCGAGATATCCCGTCCGCAAAGCTGGCAACGCAGTCCTGCGGATACAGCACTGCACAGTAGCAATATAATAAAGGCAATTTGGATTATGGGTAATCTGGCTTTCAAAAACTTTGTCCGCTTAAGATAATTTATCGACAACATTCAGCTTCCTGAGGTAATCCACCGAATTCACCAATTCAGACTCAGGAAATATCTCCAGGACTACATCGATTGATAAGGCATTGAATATTTCCAGATATCCGGAAACATTCAGCCCTCCGCTTCCCAGCGCTTTATGCGAAATTCCATTTTTAATATCATGTAAATGGGCTAGCTTGACATGGCCGATATGATTCTGGAAAAATTGCACTATCTGAGTTCTTTTGGAACCGATTAATTGCTCGGTGTGCCCGGCATCCCAAACCAAACCCAGTCCATCTCTAACAACCAGATCACCGATAACATTTAAAAACGGTGTCGCAATTTCATGAGTGTTTTCAATACAAAGCTCAATTTTGCCTTTACAGTGCGCCAGAAGCCTTCCTAGAGAATCAGCAAACAACTCGCTTGTTCGCTCTGGAAAACGCTGCTCCATAAAAACGACCTTTTTCAGCGAAAGCGAATAAAATGCCAACCGTCCGGGATGAAAAATAAAATATTCGCCCCCCATATCAGCTGCCAAATCGATCATTTCAAAGGCGCGATTCAGGCTTGCTTGACGGATACTCTCGTGACGGTTCATCATCGGTATATCTGACGGACTATGGAAACAAAGACCGATCCCAAGTTCGGCGAATCTGGTTTTGATCTCGGCCCTTTCCCCGGCGCTATAACGTTCGGGGAAATGACGCGGGTTATCGAGATTGATCTGGATCAACTCAAATCCATGCCCCTGCGAAAATTCAGACAAACGGGAAAAATCGCCTCCGATATCGGCAAATCCGAGACGACCCTTGATAGCATCAGGCTTGTTTGAAATCAGGTCTTACGCTCCTTTTTCTGCGCCGCCGGGAAAAGAACATTATTCAAGATCAACCTGTATCCGGGCGAATGTTTATGCAATGATAAGTCAGTCGGCGGGTCCCCTACCATGTGTTGATAATCCTCGGGGTCGTGCCCACCAAAAAAGGTGAACGAGCCCTTGCCAATATTTCCATGAATATATTTGGCCTCATTCTTACCCTCAGTTTCGGCCATAACCAGCACATGCTTTTTCAGGTATTGCTTGTTGAACCCTGTTGTCTGCCCCCAGAAACCATCGATAATCTTCGTATGGTCCTGAGTCAACATTGTGGGTACCGGATCCCACTTGGCTGAAAAATCAAAAAGCGTGAAATAATCGGTTTGCGCGGTAAGCCCCGGTGTGCCCCGAGTTGGCGAGGTGTCGATATTAGAGTGCTCATAAATCAAAGGATTGGTAATAACCTCGAAATTT